>MTMT01000092.1 GCA_002010195.1 Archaeoglobus sp. JdFR-32 | reverse complement strand
AATTCTCCGCTGTATTTCACAGTAGGAACATCAGGACAGGGACTGCTATCGAATCTGCCATCTCTAACTGGACTTGCAGTAATAGACCTGCTGATATACATTATATTCGCATTAATCCTGCTGGCAGTAGTTCTGAGCATAATAAGGGCAATCCTATGAGGAGGTGAAAGCTTGAGCTTGAGGAAGCTATTACTCTTAATTTTTTTACTTTGCTTGATAGGAACTACTTCAACAGCCTCAGCCTGGACAGACTCTGAAGGCTACAAATATCAAAGATACCTGAAAATAAGCCTTGCAGAACCAATAGCAGAGCACGCCCAGTATAAAATCGTAATCAACGGTCAGACAATCGAAATTTACAATGTAACAGATGATTTGGAGATTACTGGAGATGCAGGAGAGTTCTGGAACTATGTAAGTCCCGGTGGAGAAGACATAAGAGTTTTCGACCAGAACGGCTTAGAACAGTATTTCTACTTGGAGAGCTGGGATTACCAGAATAAGACAGCTACGATGTGGGTGAATTTAACAGCAGATATTTCTGAGTTTAATATTGCTTATGGAAATCCGACTGCAACTAACTCTTCTACTTATGAAAATGTTAAACAAGTATTCAAAATACATGATGACTTCAATGACGGGATCATAGACACAGACCTGTTCACGGTAATAGACTCGGCAATAGAGGTAAATGGAGAGCTTGTTGTTGAATCTTACCCGACAAACACAAATCCAATCGGAGTCAAGTTGAACATGCAGATAAATCCAGTGAAAGACAAGTATGTCATAGAAGTCCTGGGCTCAATTAAGTATGATACAACGGGATATGCAGAAGATTGGCACAGTGTTATGCAGATAGAATACGATGCGAACAACTATTTTGGCGTGAGATATAGGTCAGAAGATAGTGGGGGAGCAATAATTGCATTTAGTAAAACAGAAGCTGGAACTACAACAGTAATAACAGACACAGCAACATACACAAAAGGAACAGGATATGACGAGAAGATAATAATTGACGCAGGAACGATAAAAGAATACAGAAAACTCACAACAGATAAGACATACGACCTATATGGTCAATCAACATATTCCACAAACACATTACATAGTGTTTACCTGATATATAAAGAAGATGGACTACCAGACTCAAACCACGCATTAAAAGCCGCAATAAATGAGGTGAGAGTATATAGTGCTACAGACCCAGCCAACTTTATTAGCATCATTGATGTCGCTGAGACAGAGAGCAACGATACATACATAGCCGTTCCAGACTTCTTCGTCAAGATTTCCAAGCCCTTCTTAATCCTCTTCGATTTGCCATTCTTCGAGCAGGATAGGAAAGAGCTCTTGCTCCCAACCACAACAAGCGGTTACGAGCTCTACAACTACCTCCTACAAAATACGACAGATAAAGAGGAGCTCTATGCAATCTTGTATGAGTTAAATGCAACTGAGATAGAAGCACACCTGCTAACCTACAACGACAAAACTGAATATGGGCAATTCTATGTCGAGAACGACCTTAATTCAGGAAAATCAAAGCTCATCTTCACACCCGGAGAGCAACTGACAGCAAGCAAGTTCAAGATAAGATTGATTAGCAATCCAGTCTGGTGGGAAAAGATTCTGTGGAGATTTGGCTTCTTACCGAGCTTGGAGGTGGGAGGTTGAAACAGAAATACCTTCTAATTTTTTTGCTAATCTCCATAACAATAACCACAGCAACAGCTCAGGAAATCATGGTCTCTGATGGCGGTCTACTCGGAATAGAGGGAGAATACACGACAAACCTGACTGAAACCTACTACGGCTCAACACTCTTCATTCAGGTAAGCAATGTCACCACTCAGGAGTATGCTATATTGGTAAACGGCAAGAGCATAGGTAGCAACAACGCAACATACACCGTAACAGAAGAATCAGGGAACATTACTATCAGCACATCTCCAGAAACGACATCTCTTGAGATAGCAGTCAAAAAACAGGATGGATTTGGCTACTACATAGCAAAATACCTCGTGATTGCAAAATCTCTCCCAGCAATCAGCGGGATAATCTTGGTTGACACGCTGATATGGGCTGTTTTCGCAATACCAATTGGCACGGCAATAGCTCTGAGGATAGTAATCGAGATAGTAAGAGCAATCCTGTGACAGGGGGTGGTTCAATGAAGCCAGTGTTTACTTTCCTTGCCTTCTGTTTTTTTATTTTCATCTGCCTTGTATACCTCAGAGTCTATGGATTCGAAGAGCTAATGAAGTTCCTCATGAACAACGCTCTCGGATACGGTCTTGCTTTAGTGAGTGGTGGTTTTCTCGCAGATATAATCAAGGAAGCTCGAAGTTGAGGAGGGTAGTCAATGACACTATCTGATTTCTTTGGCTCAATCGCCAATTTTTTCACGCAGTTGCAGGTCTGGACTGGTTTGTCAGCTCCAGCCCTGCTGTGGCTTTTCATCACAACATACAAATCTTCAAAACATGCACTCAGCGAGA
>MTMT01000011.1 GCA_002010195.1 Archaeoglobus sp. JdFR-32 | reverse complement strand
TCTGTGAATGTAACCGCACTTACCTTCTTGCTTCCCGGGTTGTCATCGAATATTATCACATCCAATCCTTCAAGCTCGGAGAACAACTTCGATCCCGCAAACCCTGCTCCGATGATGGCGACATCGTACATTGCTAATATTTCGGCTAAGTTGTTGATATTTTTATCCTTTTTGGTTTCCCAGGCTTCCTTAGAGATTGTGGGTGTTTGATGCACTCGAGTTTGATATGCTAACGCAAATTAACTTAATAAATCCAACTTACGAACTTTANTTCCATGGTCACCGCATTGAATTATCTACGAAAGAGGAAAGTCATACTNACGATATCTTTCTCGAGGCTATCCGACACTCTTGGTGGTGGGGCGGTTTACTTTGCTCTTCCTCTTCTGATAGCGGAGATAAACACAACTCATCTTCCTAATGCGTTCTTGGCAGGTATAGTTATCTCCATCTGGGGGATAACCGCAACTCTTATCCAACCCGCTCTCGGGCTTTTTGTGGATAAGTATGGGANGGTTAGGAGACTTCTCTTCTCTGGTTTGATCCTAACCGCATTGGTTCTGTACTCATATGTCTTGGTTGGAGACATACTCTCTCTCATAGCGGTTAGGGTAGCTCTTGGTTTGACCGAAGCAATGGTTATGGTATCATCTGTTGTAATCATCGCATCAGTATCTGAGGCAAGGAGGAGGGGTGAAAACTTCGGGTTGTTCTATACCGTTACGGATATTGGCTTTGCAGTCTCTCCGGTACTTGCTGGAATTCTGCTCCAGTACTATGGCTTTGATGAGGTCTTCATTTCTGGAGCTCTGCTAACCATGGTAAGCGGAATTCTCGTTTTAAAGCTTGTTCCAAAAGTTGAAAATCCAAGATTCAACGATGGTAAAAGGGAAAAACCGTCAAAAGAGATTTTTATAATCTCCGTATCTCTTTTTCTCACGATATGTGCCTTGTCCTCATACATTCCTCTGGAGGGGTCTTTTCTCACATACATGTCCCTTACTCNATTGACATTTGGAGTAACATACTCCGCGTACATCGTTACGAGAACACTGTTCAACACTCCTGCAGGGAAATTGAGTGATAAGGTTGGAAGAAAGAAGATTTTCGTTTTGGGAACCGTGCTGTTGGGTTTATCCACAATCGCAGTTCCGTTTTGTAAGAACTTCGAGCAGTTTGTAGCCCTTAGAATCGTTCAGGGAATTATTGTTGCCTTCGTGTACTCTCCCGCTACAGCACTTGTAGCAGATAAAAGCGAGCGAGACCTCGGTCTGGGTATGAGCATAACTAACTCCTCGTTGACCCTCGGTCTCGCTCTCGGTCCAATAATTGCTGGATTTCTTGGAGGTTATGCTGGCTTTCAGTCACCTTTTTACACTTTCGGTCTCCTAATTGTTTTATCCGGTGTTTTATCACACTTCAAAGTTTCCGAAGGCTTTAGATTCAGAATTGAATGATTCGGGCTATTGCTCGGTTGCATCAGGCTTTGGGTTGCATCCAATTCCAAGTCATCCAAGTCATAGGTTAAACGAATTGAGAAATAGGCAAATTATAGGCCTTCCTTCCTTATTATGCTTTCCGATATCAATTCTGAAACGCTAACATGACTTATTGGACTTAAAACCGTGTCGGTACCAACAATACCATCTATACCCGCGTGGAATATCATTTTTAATGCTTCCTTGGATAGGACGGGATGCGTGCATACCGCATAAACTCTCTTTGCTCCAGAGCTCTTCAGAGCCTTAATCGCCTGAACAACCGTCCCACCGGTTGATATGATATCGTCAACCACGATTACATCCTTGTTTGTAACATCAGGCACAGAATCGATGACGACATTTTCCGCATCTATCCTGATCTTCCTCATTAGCTGGTAATCACACTCGAGCTTCTCCGCAAAGGTCTTTGCCCATCTTTCCGCGACTTCATCCGCACCAACAACTAAGGGTGAACCAAGCTTGAAGTTCTTCTTCACGAATTCAGCCAGAAGTGGCATCGCGGTAACCTCCACCACCTCGAAGTCGAAGATGTCCAAGTTTTCAAGGTGGAAGTCAACGACATACATCTTCTGCAACCCAGTGGTTTTGAACAACTTCGAGACCGTTCTGAGCTTCCTTGCCTCACCCCTTATGAACCTCCTGATCAGTCTTGAGTACGGAAAGTAGGGAAAGATCCCGATTACCTTTTTGCAGTTTAGCTCTCTGAATGTGTCTATGAGAAACAAAGTCTCGATAATAAGCTCGTCTGGGATGTGTGCGAAGGAATTTACGATAAATATTTCTTTTCCATCTACATTTTCCGGGATTCTTACATATTTTTCCCCATCTGGAAGTTTTTCGAGTTCCGCATATCCGAGAGGTATACCTGTGTTTTTAGATATGGTATACGCAAGAATACCCTGAGAACCGGGAATTATGAGCCTCATAAAAGAAAGTTAATTTTCCTTTTTTAATATTTTTCTATCATCAACCTCTTTTTAATTGATCGAGTTTGTTATCTAGTTAGGGTGTTACGAGAGACCTTTGCTGGTTGGAGGGTTACGAGAGACCTTTGCTGGTTGGAGGGTTACGAGAGACCTTTGCTGGTTGGAGGGTTACGAGAGACC
>MTMT01000032.1 GCA_002010195.1 Archaeoglobus sp. JdFR-32 | reverse complement strand
AAGAAGGGCAACCAGCTAATTGCCATAAAGATGCACGGGCAAGGATACCTCAGAGAAGAAAACCAGCGAAAGCTTAGACAGGAGCTTGAGGTCATAGGAAGCGGGCTGGATTGAGGTGATGGAGATGAGTTTCACTCTCACTATAACCCCTGAAGACCTGAAGAAAGTTTTCGGGGCTGTGAAAACTGTCGTTAGCGAGGCACGAATGCATGTCAGCGAAGAAGGCGTAAGAATCACAGCGGTTGATGCAACAAACATTTACATGGTCTATGTAGAAATGGATCCATCCATCTTCGAGAGCTACAGGGTTGAAAAACCAACAACAATCNGTGTCGACATCGATAGACTCCACAGCTTCCTTAAAACTCTCAAGGATGGTGTCCTNGAAATCAAAGCAGATGATGAGCTAATACTAAGNAACGACACGATCGAATATTCTGTTTCCCTGATCGATCCATCGGCGATAAGGAAAGAGCCAAAGATACCAGACCTCAATCTTCCAGCAAGAATTGAACTGGATCCAAAGGACTTCTTGAAGGCAATCACTACATGTGAAAAGATCTCAGACCATACCACCCTGAGTGTGGAGAACTCAAGATTCGTGATCAGTGCTGAAGGCGACATCGACAGAGTGTCTTTCAGCTTTTCTGAATTTGTGCATGCTGAAAGTGATGTGAGAAGCATATACTCCCTTGAATACCTTGTGGAAATAGCTAAGGCCCTTTCTAAGTTCGAGAAGCTCAACATACACCTCGGCACTGACTACCCTGTCTCAATTCAGGCAGAGCCNCCGATTGTAGAGTTCTTCCTCGCTCCATTAATAGAAGCTGAGTAGGGGGCGATAGACTTGTCCGANCTCATCTGCCCCCACTGCGGTGAGAAAGTTCANGTGGATGCTGCCGAGCTGGAGCGGATGTATCGAGAGCAGATCGATGAGCTGCTTGAAGTGCTGAAACAGCTTGAAATAAAGGATTCCAGACGAGAACATGAAGCGCTGTGAAGTCTGCGGAACCGAGCTGAAGCCCCACCGGAAAAGATTCTGCAGTTTGGAGTGTAAGTCGATAGCCCAAACCAAGGAATGGCAAGTCATTCAAGAGATTCAGAGGAAGAATAAGATCACACTCGTCGAGCTTGAGGCCCTTGTTGAATACAGGCTCAATAGAAGATACAGGATAACTGACGCTGTAGCGGAGATTATCGATATCCTGAGGAAGATCGAAGAAATTAAGATCATTATACGGTGATATAAGATGTATTTATTTATTAAAGTTATTTTAAACATATGTACTGTTTTGAGAGAGTGTGTGAAAAAGGCAGTATTGGTGTAGCATGTCCTCGATCTTCAGGTTTGCAAAAGCAAAGGACATATCAGGTAAGAAAGAAGAGATAGCTCACACCCTCGAAGAAATTGACAGCATCGAATCACTTAAGGAGATTTGCAGGATTTGTGATAAGAAGAAAGATGTTGAATGTCCTCGGTGTTTTGTTCACCAAGAACTTTACAGGCGTGGTAATGGAGATGTTGCTGATGTTGACCATGCTG
The DNA here is from genome assembly GCA_002010195.1 of Archaeoglobus sp. JdFR-32. Lineage (GTDB taxonomy): Archaea > Halobacteriota > Archaeoglobi > Archaeoglobales > Archaeoglobaceae > Archaeoglobus_A. The sequence goes on along the minus strand of MTMT01000032.1, from coordinate 1,189 downwards.
ATGTTGACCACGCCTTCGGAGATGATACCCATGTTACCTCTCATATTCACAATAAATCTGTAATAGCTGTTGAAGAGGTTACCCTGAATTCGGAAGGAAACGGATCTGACGGACAAAATCAGCCCTCTAAAAAATTTTTCTCGGAGATGTTACCCTCACCTCTCAGAGGATGTTACCCTGAAGGTACCTCATATATAAATGTTACCCAAGATGATGTTACCCCAGAGAAACATAAATCCTCCCTTGATGACGAAAATGAAAGAGATGGTAAATCATCATACAACCAGATAAAAATCTCCGAGAAAGACAGGGTAACATCCACATGTGTTTCCGGGGGTAACATAGAGCCTCCGAGAACCCCACCCTACAAAGCAACCAAGCAGGATACCCTAACCATCTACACTCTCCTTGAAGATCTCGATGAAACGGACTGCTGGATAATCCACTACTTACAGCAGGGTAAGCATCAGGCTGAAATAGCCAGGATCCTGAACCTCAGCAGGAAGACGATAAGTGTGAGGGTGAAGAAACTTGTAGAAACAAAATTAGCCATACCCACAACTCTAAAACCGATAAAGTACAAGCTGAACAGCTTCCTTGTCAGGCTCATCCGCTCCAAATTATTTGGAATAAAACAAGAAGATAAAAATGTTCTCGGAGGGGTCGAAGACCCCCAGCCAGAACCTCCCTCTCGCCCAAAGAACCCATCTCGGTGTCTACTGGATGTCCATCACATCGCCATAAAGTTCCAGTACCGAGTTAATGATGTTACCTCCGACTCGGGCGATGTTTCTTTTGGATCTAACTCATCCGTCAACCTGCCACATCCACATCAACCACGCCTCGCATGCCAGAGCTGTCCCAAGTTCCAGGATAAGTTCAAGCATCCAGGAAAGTGCCGATGCAAAAAAGGACGATTCACTAAAATGAAAAACTGGGTCTACTTCGCAACATTCTACAAGGGTTACGAGATAAGCAGCAACCCCTCCACCATCATGGTCAAAGGCATCAAAGTGTCAGGAATCCGCAGAGATGCCATCCTCACAGAAGCCGTAATGAAAGCTGAAAGAACCCTCTCCGANTACTTCTCCCGCTGGATGGACACCCACAACATCATCGTCGATATTTACTGGGACCTATGGGAGCTTGCCGGCAAGCCCCACTGGGCAATCAACCACCCGATCAGCCA
>MTMT01000017.1 GCA_002010195.1 Archaeoglobus sp. JdFR-32 | reverse complement strand
CGGTTGCAAATACGAGAAGGTTGTCTTGCGAAAATGGATCGATCCCCGGTGGTAAAAGATCGATAAGAAGCTTGGTCGCTATTCCTTTTCCTCCGATAAACCTTTTCAGATTCTCTGGAAGTTCATCCATTTTGACGGTTTTTTTGGATAGATCGACTAACACCATCTTCATCCATTATCCTCCAGAACCTAACTTAATTGAATTTAACTCCACAATATTTAAAATTTTTTGATTTTTAGTCAGTATTTTAAATGTTTAGTTAGATTATACTCTACTCAACGATACATTTTTTAGACAATTTGGAATTGAATACCCTATCTAACAACCAAACCGGAAAAACAACAAGGAATTAAAAGATACTTGGATGATTAAATACTAAGTAAATTCAGTTTCTATGAGTAAAGATAAAAAATAAAGGGATGAACTATTGTGGCCAGAGTCCTCTCAGTTCAAACGCCCTCACAACCCTCTTCAAAGCAAGAATCATTGCAGAATCTCTCGGACATACCTTGTACTCCTTCTTTATTTCGAATACTTCGTTAAAGCTCCTTACAAGAACTTTTTCGAGTTCGGTGTTAACCCTCTCTTCGTTCCAGAAGTACCTGTTTAAATCCTGAACCCACTCGAAGTAGCTCACTATAACCCCACCAGCATTCGCTAAAATGTCCGGAACCACAAACACTCCCCTCTCTTCAAGAATTCTGTCAGCTTCTGGAGTTGTTGGACCGTTAGCACCCTCAGATATTACCTTAGCATTGATTTTATCTGCATTCTTCTCAGTTATCACATTTTCTAAAGCTGCAGGAATTAAAACATCGCACTCGAGCTCGAGCAATTCTTCATTTGTTATTTCGTCGGCTCCATCGAAACCCCTACACTCACCGGTATACTGCTTATGCTCCAAAACTTTGTCTACATCCAACCCATCCTCGCTGTAAATTCCCCCTTTCGAGTCGCTTACCGCTACAATCTTAGCCCCCCACTCAGAGAGGATTTTCGACGCATAATAACCGACATTTCCGAATCCCTGAACCGCAACCCTCGCACCCTTTAGAGGGATCTCAAGTTTTTTCAAAGCCTCTCTTGCAGAAATTGCCACCCCTCTACCTGTAGACGAGACTCTCCCTTCACTACCACCTATCTCTATCGGCTTGCCCGTCACGATTCCCGGAACAGCATAGCCCATTATGTTGCTGTAGGTGTCCATTATCCAAGCCATAGTTTGCGGGTTCGTATAAACATCTGGAGCAGGAATATCTCTGTCTGGACCTATTATTGGAAGAATAGCGGTAGTATATCTTCTTGTCAATCTTTCAAGCTCATTATGACTCATTTCTTTTGGANTGCAAACTATCCCTCCCTTTCCTCCACCGAAAGGTATGTTTACTACCGCACACTTCCAAGTCATCCACATGGAAAGGGCTATGACCTCATCCAAGGTCACATCGGGATGATACCTTATGCCTCCCTTGTACGGACCTCTTACCCCACAGTGCTGGCTTCTGTACCCTATGAATACCCTTATGCTTCCGTCGTCCATTTTAACTGGAACTTTCACCTTCAAAACCCTATCTGGAACCTTTAGATACTCTACAATCCCTCTATCAAGCTTTAAAATTTCGGATGCACTCTCCAACTGCCTAACCGCAATCTCGTATGGATTGTCCCCCATACTACCACCAATGATAATTACACTTCCTGATATTAAAATTTTTGGTAAATGGAATGTATAATATATGTATCATAGTAAGTTAAAATGTATTATTCCAATAAAGTAAGTATCAATCTTCCTCAAAAAATTAAGGAATAATGAATAATAATTATATGGCCCGACAAAAACCAAAGTACATGGAGGAAAAAAAGAAGGAGTACTACGAAGAGGAAGATATAAAAGCTAAGAAAAAAGTATACTACTATGGAGAAGAAACTAAAGCTGAGAAAAAAGAAAACGAGGAATAGCCATCCNGCGAGGATCAAAAGATTTTATCTCTTCAAAACTTACAGGAGTGCAGAGTCTCGACACAAGTCCGTTTAATGAGAAGGGTAGTCTAATCAGTCTCATTTCCCCAGTTGTTACCCACGGATCGATTGCAAACCGTTCATATTTCTTAGCTATTTTTTCCCGTTCTTTTTTCCCAAGCTCTACTGCATTTTCATCAAGAATATGGATATGAAATCCCCTTCCAGAGAACACCGCAATTATCTTACAAAATTCTTTTTCAAGCTCTTGAATTAGGTTTATCGTCAACTTCCTAACCCTCTTGAACTCGATCATGCAAAAGCTCAATCCCTGTCCCCTCTCCATCTTATCCTTAATTGAGCCATGATAAGGACAGTAAACATTCTCGGGATCAATATCAAAAGCAAGCTCCTGNCCTAAGAAGTTGCTACAATCCCAGCAATCTTTATAGCTTCCGCACTTCTCGCATTCCAGCGGATTTGAATAGATGTTCCGATCGTAATATACTCCTTCGGGAAGATACTGAAGAATGTAATTCAGAACATCCTCTAAGCCTTCATGTTTGTCTATGATGACCGCTTTATTTTTTATGCTCTCATACTCCGGAAGGTAGATGTTGGAGTGCCTCCCAACTATAACTGCGAAGGGGGTCTTAGTTACATCTCTCCAACCCAAAAAATCATTCACCGACTTTAAATCAAATTCCTCAGAATAGAACCTCCTTCTATCACTCAGAGATGTGGGTTTTAGCCCTCTCGGAAATCTGAACCGGAACATAGGTAGGAAAAAA
>MTMT01000040.1 GCA_002010195.1 Archaeoglobus sp. JdFR-32 | reverse complement strand
GAGCTGAGAAGCTGAGAAAACTCTGTTCTTGGCCATTTGTATTCCTCCTATGTAAATTCAGTTGGGAAACTCTCAAGAAGTTCGCATCCTTTACTTGTAACCATAAATTGGCACTCTAAACGTACCCCTCCCTCCCCAATGATATAAATAGCGGGCTCTATAACAAATACCATATTTTTCTTGAATATATCAGTTGAACTATCCGTTATTAAAGGTTGTCTAAAACCACCAATAGGATGACCCGTCAAGTGAGGATATTTTGGAAGATTATACTTTTCAAAAATTTGATAAACTGCATTCTCAAACTCAGAAACGCCCACTCCAGGAGATATGGTATCTAATGCCACATTTACAATTTCTGAAAGAATTTCGTATCTCTGTTTCCATTTTGTTTCGGGCTCAATAATAAAAGTTCTACATGAGTCTGCTTCATAACTTAAAATCATTGGTGATATATCTGCAATGATAGGCTCTCCTAACTGAATTTTTCTCTGAGTAGTAATCGAGTGAGGAAAAGCAGAGTTTGGTCCAGAGGTTACTAGAGTAGTAGAATTAAACCCCGTAATCCCAGACTCCCATAATTTTTTATCTATTGCTCCAGCTATTTCACATTCTTTAATAGACGGTTCAATCACTTCCTTTGCGTGTAATAAGGCTTTATCACAAATATCTGAAAGTCGTTTTATTATATTTAATTCTTCTGGGAGGGGGGCGGCAAAAGCATCATGGAGAACAGACGTGGTAACGTCTTTTGTATTAATATCTAGATTGTTTAAGATCAGAGCAGTCTGATAAGTAAGTGATAAGGAATCAAATCCTAAAGTAATATGTTTACTATTTGAATAAATATCACCAAATAAATCTAAAACATACATAGAGATGTTTGCACCACAAAACTTGAAGCGAGGAATAAATCCTATCTCATCATAGACCAATTTTTTTACCATTTCTGCAATTCCAAAATCGATTCGGAAATTACTTACTGATGGATAATCTTTTTGCAACTCGAAAACTAGTTTAGTAAGCTTTAATACTTTCGAGTCGCTAATTTCTCCATTGCAAACACCTTCTTGAACAGTTGAAAGATGTGCATCGTCAACATATCTATTATTCCACCATCCTTTTGCGTCTATGTATTCTGAAAAGGCTGGCAAGTTTTGTATATTCTCTTCATCCAAATTGACATGGATAGATATTCTTATTCCATTCTCAAGGGCTCTATCAATTCCCTCCGTTATATTATCAAAGGTGCCTCTTCCGTTAGAGAATATTCTTCGTGAGTCATGAGTACTCTTTGTCCCATCAAGGGTTATGTGTACTTGGTGTAAAACTTCATACGAAGATAGAATATCACAGTATTCTATTAAATTAACACCATTACTAATAATTTTTGTAGGGTAGTTTTTATCTTCACATTTATTTAAAATATATCTAATTACTTCACGATTTTTTGAATTACTGAGGAGGGGTTCCCCTCCAAATAACATAACAATAGGACTTTCATATTTTTTTGAAGAAATTTTTTCTATAGTGCTAAACATTCTATCAATAAGGCTGAAACTAGCTATATCGCTTTTTTTCTGGATCATTTTTTGGTAACAATAAGTGCATGAGAGGTTGCAGTTGTAGGTAGGTATTAAAACAAACCGGTCAGGAACCTGTTTTATAAATTTATTATATTCTAGGAATAATTTATTTAAAGCTTTTGCTTCCTCCCCTTCACTTGTGAAGATATATCCTCTGGATTTTAGATGTTCAAGTATATTATTTTCATCCTTTATTTCCCTGTCTTTTTCGACTTCAATGAGTATTTTTAAGACGTCGTCATTCACAAAATCTAAAGCTCCAGAAAGGCAATTAAAAATGATATTCTTACCTGATGGAACATCAAAATGTACATTATATTTACTTACGTACACTTTATTACCTCCATAAAAAATTGAAAGGTCATCAATTCATTGTACATCCCACTTTTACTCATAACTTATACAAACCAACCATACTCACCCATAGGAGACGGGCTCATTACTTATATCTCTATTTTTCCAGAGGTTTTTGTTGGAATTAATAGGTTTCAACATTTCCCTACCACCTCCTACATATGTACCATTATACTAACTATATAAAAAATTTTTTGAGTTAATACAATAAGCTACCAAAACAATAAAAAATAAACAAAGAAAATATAAATTATGTAACAATGTTAACTCAACTAGTGGATAAATTAAAGATACGAAAGTCTTTTCTCGAAAAAAGTGTTGAATTAAAATATTAGCAGTTTTATTATATTTCCGTTTTCTTTAAAAAATAAGTCAGTTTCCGCATCTATTTGGGGAAATAAATCACGGCTGATGGAAAATGGTATAAAAATGCTTAATGGAGCACAGGAAGCTTCTAAGCAAGAAAAAATCTGTGAAAGTTGTCGAAAAGGTCTCTGAGCTGTTTGGAAAAGCTCCAACAATTGTTCTTGAACTTATTTCGACAACAGACCACTTCGATAAAAAAGTAAAAGATGAAGAAGAACTGATTGTCAACCCTAGACAAGTAAAACCACAATTCAGTGAAGAGATCGTTAAGAAAGCCTTAGAATAGTGGAAGAATAAAAAGGTTGAATTGAGAAACTCAAACTAAAACTGAAGAGGCTTTCAAGCGGGCTATCAAAAACTTTGAAGAAGACGGCCGTAATTTATGATCCACGCACCAACAAAAAACAATCCAAAAATTGTAGCTATTAATTGAAACAGTCCATAAAATAAAAGCAAACTTTCTCTGATTAAATGGTGC
>MTMT01000022.1 GCA_002010195.1 Archaeoglobus sp. JdFR-32 | reverse complement strand
CCATCCCGCACGATCATCTTTGCAAGCTTAAAGCATACCTCGTTCAATGCCTTCTGGAACTTACTTCGATCTACAACTTTGTTACCGCATGAGATGAGTAGAACCGTGTCATTGGTGGATGTGTCCCCATCGACAATTGCGGTGTTGAAGCTGACATCCACAGCCTCTCTCAAAATACTTTGAAGCGTCTCGGAATCGAAATATGCATCCGTAAAGATGAATGCAAGCATTGTAGCCATATCTGGAGCTATCATTCCTGCACCCTTTGCAATTCCACATATAACTGCTGAATCAACCTTAACGGAACATACCTTGGGGAAACTGTCTGTGGTCATAATGGATTTCGCAAAGTCAATAACCGCGGATTTCGAAGAGCTTAGATTCCTGAAGACCTCATCAATTTTCTTCTCGATCCAGTTCATCTCAAGTTGGTAACCTATAACACCTGTAGAACAAACCGCAACCTCTTCCTTTTTGCACCCGATTCTATCCGCTAACAACTCTGCCATCCTTTCTGCATTTCTCAATCCCTCTTCTCCGGTGTACGCATTTGCATTACCGCTGTTCACAACAATGCCTTTTACTTTTCCGTTTTTTATGTGCTCAGATGTCAGAATTACCGGAGCGGATTTTATCTTGTTTTTTGTGAACACTCCGGCGATGTTACCACTGCACAGAACTACACCCAGACCATTTTTTCCCTCTTTGATTCCACCAAATTTCAGCCCGTTGACGGTATCGAAATCATGTGGAATTGCGTCCTCATGCATAGCAAAATTAAAGAGATCTCATTATAAATTACTTCCTAAGTTTAAAGTTTGATGCTTTTGATAGTTTTAATAACTCCAACATGTGATGCCATGGAACTCCTTAAATATTGAGAACAAAGAAACCTTAAAGTATGGCAGGAGACTACAGAAAGCAAACCATAGTATCTATTGGTGGTTTTGATCCATCAGGATGTGCGGGAGTAATCGTAGATTTCGCAGTTACCAGATCACTGGGCTTCCATCCCTGCGGAGTTATAACCACCTTAACATTCCAGAACACATGTAAGGGGCATGGAGTTGTATCAACATCCCTGCATGATGTGGAGAGACAACTCAATTCAATCTTCGAAGATTTTCAGGTTGTGGGAGTTAAAATAGGGCTGATAAATTCATCTGAAATAGCTGGTTTCGTTTCAGACTATCTGAAAGAGCTCGATCTGGTTGTAGTTTGGGATCCGGTTATGAGGTCGACCACTGGATTGAATTTCCAAAATGATTCATTTATAGAGATTGCGAGGAAGATTGGAGAAGCTACTGATGTTATCACACCTAATGTTGATGAAGCGGAGTTTCTTTCCGGAATGAAGATAGAGAATATCGATTCGGCAAAAGAATGTGCGAGAATGCTATCCAAGGAGTTAAATTCATCGGTTGTGATAACCGGTGGGAGGATAGGAGGGATTGATGTCGCTTTTGATGGTAGTAATGAATACATAGTCTCTGCAAACTTCTCAAAACTGGAGATCAGGGGGACGGGGTGTGTTTACAGTAGTGCTTTGACGTGCTTTTTGTCGAGAGGAGAGGAGTTTGAGAGTGCTTTAAGGCTTGCAAGGCTGTACCTCCTTGAGAGCATTAAAAAATCGAGACTGGCAGGGAGGTGTCTGCCGTGTATTAGCCCAACCGAGTTTGAGCTGTAGATTTAAAGGCCTAAGCATAACCAATTCTGTCAACTTATTGGTGGCAGAATAAAAAAATAAAAAATCTTAGGTTTGAGTTTTTCACATTATCCGAAACAGACCTTGTCAACTTGGATTGATAATATGTTGCTTCTTACCTCACAAGCTTCAGCTGGTGTTTTACCTTTCAAACTCAAATAAGGTCTTAAGAAATTATGGTAAATAAACCAACTACCACTCATATCTTGGCTGTTTCTTCACTTTACAAACCTCTTAAAGGTTTTAATCTATCTTCTAGAGTTCCGTGTAATCTTTCAACGACATTATTTGTTTCTCTTGCTTTTATTCTAGCTTTTCTAACAAATTCAACTTTATGTTCTTTATACTTGCTGTAAAAAACTTTCTTGAAATTTTTTCATAAGCCCATAAGCCATCTATAACTATTCTCTTAGGTCTTTCAGAGCATCTCTCCTTTGCTTGTTTAAACAACTTAATTACTTCCTCTATTGTTCTTTCTCCAGATAAATGAGTAGCAACTAAAAATTTAGTGTCAACATCGATTATCTCTCAGAACCATTTATATCCCCATCACATTTTATTATAGTCTCATCAACATGAAATCTTCCGCTTAATTCAACTTTTAGGCTATCAACGAATTCTTTAACAAGCTTAGAATATTTCATTATCTATTTCCAGATCGTTACTTGGCTAACCTTGGGGTGAGTTAGAAAATGGACAGAAGTAATGAAAAAGAGGAATCGTTTTTGCAAAGATCTCTTTTACCATTTTAACCCAACTCCCTCTAGTTCAAGTAGCTTTCTTTTTACTTCCTTGCCAAGTGGATAAAAACCGAAAAGCGTTCCTTTATTTGTCACCAATCTATGGCACGGAATTAAGACCTGAAATGGGTTTCTCATCAGGGTTACAAGCAATTCATTATACTCTACCTTTGATTTTCTGGCTATTTGAGCGTAAGTTGCCGTTCTACCTTTTGGTATTTTTATAATGTTCTCGTATACTAATTTATTTTGATAGTTGAAATCTGGCAAGTTAAAGTTCACCCCATCCAGTGTTGCATCTTTTTCCGTAGTAATAGCAATGTGTACAAAGATGCTTTCTTAAAACAAAAAGGAGCATTGTGGCAAGGAAAAAT
>MTMT01000012.1 GCA_002010195.1 Archaeoglobus sp. JdFR-32 | reverse complement strand
ACCATTAACAACTACAGACTTAAGCAATCCCGAAGTTTCTTCATTTTTCTCTAAAATTAAAAAATCATATTCTTTTTGATTTAGAAAATAACCTAAGGAAAGACCTGTTAAACCGCCACCTAAGATGCCAATTTTCATTACATTTTCCCCCTAAGAGCTTCTTTGAATAATTTTTCTACCTTATCTACAGTTTTGTCCCATCTAAATTGTTTTGCTGTTCTTGGGCCTTCTTTCCTAAAATGTTCTCTTAAGTCTTCATCATTTAACAGTCTTAATATTGCTTCAGCTAATGCTTTGGGGTCTTTTGGTGGAACTACTAACGCGTTTTGCTCGTGAAAAGCATAATCTTCCGTCCCATATCTTGTAGTTACAACAGGAGCTCCACAAGCCATAGCTTCTATGGGTGGCAATGGGAAGCTTTCATACCAAGAAGCTGAAACAACAACATCAGCTGAAGAATATAGCTTAGCCAATTCCTCATCAGAAGGTCCTTGGATAAAGGTGTACGGTACCTTCGATTCATAAGTCGGTCTTTTAACACCATAAACTATAAGTTCCACATCATTGCGATGTTTCATCACTATCTCCATTGCTTCAAGTAGCTCTGGAAATCCTTTCCATCTTGTCTGTTTTCCAAACGCAACTACTCTTAACTTGTCACTGTCTTTTTCAACTTCCTTTGGATAAAAGACATTGTGATCAATAGCAGGATTCACTATAGGAGTTTCGGCCCCATACTTTTCTTTCATTATGTTATGGAGCCATATTGAATTTGAAATTTTATTTAAGGGCAGATAATAAGTTCCTTCAGCTAGTTTCTTCAAAAATAGATCATCAAAGAATAAAGGTTCATAATGTTGCATATGATAAAAAGAGATCCCTTTTTCACTTGTAAATACTGGATAAGCTGTAAAACAAAAAGTAGCTACATTTATGTCTATATCCTCTGGAATTGTGTCTGTAAGCTTCTTTATTTCAAATTGAGGATACGAGTCAAACCAATCATTTTTAAGGTACTTTTTTAGCCTATACCTTATCCCAAGTACATATTTCGGTATTTTGACATAAATTATTTTGGCTTTTAGTGGAAACCACTTATGATCGTTTTCACTTCCAAGAGATGTTATCGTCACTTCATGTCCTCTCTCTACTAATCGATTTGCTATCTCCAGTAATACTCTGACCCCTCCAGTTAAACCTGTTCCAAACATTGTGTAGTTAATTTTCATTTGATTTCCCCCATTTAATACTAGCTCCTCCTGATGGCTTTTGCCACTTTAGCAAATTGAGCAAAAATATTATAAGGTTTACTGAATTTCTTTGGTATTGGGGAAGAGTATGTCGGAGTATCCCAATGTGATTCTTATTGTTATTGACACTCTTAGAGAAGACTATGCTAAACCTTTAGAAGAGGTGTTAAAAAAGTTAGGATTCATTTCTTATGAAAACGTCATTGCTCCTGCTTCTTGGACCATGCCAAGTCATGCATCAATGTTTACAGGGTTGTACCCTGCATTGCATGAAGCCCATGAGACAAGAGAAAAAAAGCATATAAATGTAAAATTTAGTAAAGGTGAGGAACTCCTATTGAGTACTCAGTTAGGAAACTTAGGATACGAAACATACTTGCTAACGGCTAATATCTTTATAACACCAAAATTTGGATTCAGAGGATTTAATTGGTATTACTGTACTCCTTTTTTTACTCCTTCTTTTTCCGAAAATGAAAGAAAAATTATAGAAGCTATTTCAACAAAATATACACCAAAAAATCGCTTTGAGAGTGTAAAAGCATTTCTAAATGAAAAACAATACCAGTTATTATTTAGAATTATTACAGACCATTTGTATAAGAATATTTACTATAGAATCACAGGATGGCCAAAAGATAAAGGTGCTAAATTAATTAAAATGAAATTACGCAAGTTGAATATAAATCACACTGAGCCAACTTTTATTTTTATTAACCTTATGGAAACACATAATCCATATTTAGTTAACGAAAAGTTGACGATAAAAGACATGCTTTTGGGGAATGTAAATAAAAGCTTTATTAGGATATGGAAAGATAAATATAGAGAAGAGATTATATATGTAACTAAACGAATACTAGAAATACTGAAAATACTTAAAGAAAAAAAAGTTTTCGATAATTCCTTAATCATAATTACAAGTGACCATGGGCAGTTACTTGGAGAACACAATAACAAACTAGAACATGGGACATTTTTGTANGATGAACTGCTAAAAGTTCCGCTATTTATAAAATATCCTAATGAAAATAAATCTTCCAAGGTAGATACCACAATAAGAGGAGATAAATATTTTAGCTTGACCAAAATAAAATCGCTCATTAAACAAGTGATTAAAAGGAATTTTGAAATTAATAATCGCCTATATTCTGAGGTCGTTTTTGCTGAATCCTATGGACTACATGTTGATATAACTCCAGAGACAGAGGCAGAGAACGAGATTATATCGAACATAGAAAAATATCGTATAGCTATCTATTATAAAAACTTCAAAGGTATTTTCAACGTTACTGATTGGAAATTTGAAGAGATAATTTCATACGATTCTAAAATAGAAGTTACAGAAGATATTGTAAAGCTCATGAAAAAAGAGATGATAAGATTCCTAAATACAGCTACTGCTACTAAGGTTCCAAAAATAAAGCTGTAACATGCCAAAATCTACGATATCGCCCCAACAATCCTCCACATATTCGGCTTACCTATTCCAAATGACATGGATGGCAGAGTTTTGATGGAAATATTCGAACCTGAATCAGAATTTGCAAAAAGAAAACCTATTTATGTTGATCCAGGATA
>MTMT01000034.1 GCA_002010195.1 Archaeoglobus sp. JdFR-32 | reverse complement strand
TTTTTTTTTAAAAAATCGAATATATCTGCCTTTTCCAGATCAAGGACGGACTCGATCTCGTCCTCAGATGGTGGCTTTATGTTGTACTTCCTCAGCAGATCCTCTCTTCTTAACTCCTCTANATCTTTCTCAGGTTCGATCGGTTCGTAAACAACCCTTATCTCTGGAGATCGGGACAACATTGTGTCAATATCTTCTGGTTTTTTCTCGTATTTTTTAATCTTTGCTTTTGTGGNTAGGTATTTCAGAACGGGAGTGCCTTTGATTATTCCCATGTTTGTATTCAGAATCGCACCAACGATATCACCATCTCTCAGAAGAAGGACCATCTCTTGATCGNTTGCCCTTGCTTTTATGAGCCCTGTAAAATTGCTCAGTTGACTGATGTACTTCAGCACAACATCCTCTTCTTCAAACTCTACCGGTCTGATCTCAGATATAACTTCTGGTTTAATTTCAGTTTCCTCTTTTGCTTGGGTTTTCGGCTCAAATAGCTTTAATCTTGTATCGGGTGGATTAAATTTGAATATGCTCTTCATGTCTTTCTCTTCAAGCTGAAATAAGTTGTATTCTATCTTCTCGAGGGATAGTAGGAGCTTTAGTGCGTAAGCTCCCATGTATTTTTTGTTTGTTTTGACATTTTCCGCTCCCGCTATCACCGGNTTTCCGTTTTGAAAAATTATCGTGCCGGAAATTAAGTCTTCTCCTTTTCTGCCTCCGATTTCCACATATCCGTTGAANTCCTCCTCGTGTAGAATATTCAGAATATTGAATAAGTCATCACTTCCGCTCCTTATCTTCTCTCCTTTCGGAGTAACTATCATGCACTTTCACCGGGGGAATGGTTAAGGTCGCTTATATAAAAATCATCTTAAAGAGAATAAAAAACTTACTGAAAATAANGATAATGATGATAAAAATTTATTAATTATGCTCCGTTATAAAACAAATATGCTCATCAGTGGAGTCGTGGAAAAATAATGAGTTTAGAAAATAACATTGGTGGTAACAAAGTAGCTGTTTGGGTTAAATAAATGAAAAAATCTGTCTGTTCTACCTAAAAATTTATATAAGAGAAGAGTAAAAAATCCAGTGGGTAAGATATGTCTGTTTAGGAGGTGTGTTGAATGGAGTTGCCACTTGCACCTGTGGAGAGAATTATAAGAAATGCTGGGGCTCCGAGAGTTAGTGAAGATGCAAAGAAAGCTCTTGCGGAGGCTTTGGAAGAATACGCACTTAGAATCTCTAAGAAGGCTGTTGACCTTGCATCTCATGCAGGAAGAAAGACTGTTAAGGCGGAAGACATTAAAATGGCTGCAAAAGAGTTCTGACTCTTTTTAAAGGTTTTTTTATTTTTTATAACCTATTTTTTGTTTTTTCAACAATTAATTCTTGTATTTGTCTGAAATCGCAGACTCAGGATGGAGCCCTGTCATTGCAGGTTTGTTGATGAGTGAGGAACATCCCACATGAAAAATATTTTTTGATGCTGGTTTTTACAGGAGTTCGGTCTTGCTTGGGAAAAGTCAGCCTGATGGGTTCATTCTCCATAGATGAACAACAACTCTGAATCTCAGACGGGGGAGTGGAGATCAGAATAAAACAAGAGGTGGAGATCAGAATAAAACAAGATAAAAATCAAAACTTTAATATCATCCCTGTCCTCAATTTAATAAGGTGGTTGTATGAAAGTAAATGGAGTTGAAGTGGAAGATACTTTTGCAGAGGCTTTCGGGATAAAGATTGCAAGGGTTTTGATTACCGCATATGACTACGATTGGGCTATGGTGTCCGCAACTGAGGCAACGGGTTTTGGAACATCAGTTATCATGTGTCCAGCAGAGGCTGGAGTGGAAATGAAGGTTCCACCGTCGAAAACACCTGACGGCAGACCGGGAGTATATATCCAGATCTGCCACATGTCAAAGAAGGGGCTTGAGGAGCAGTTGCTTGCAAGACTCGGTCAGTGCGTTCTTACCGCACCAACAACCGCAGCCTTCAACGGATTACCCGATGCTGAAAACAAGTTTGATACTGGCTTTAAGCTTAAGTTCTTCGCTGATGGATTTGAGAGGGAGGTAGAAGTGGGAGGCAGAAAGTGCTGGGCGATTCCAATGATGCAGGGAGAGTTCATAATCGAGAATGATATGGGTTATGTTGATGGTGTTGCGGGAGGAAACTTCTTCATATTTGCGGAGACCCAGCCATCGGGACTTGCTGCTGCGAAAGCAGCGGTACAGGCAATTGCGGATGTGGAGGGAGTAATTACACCATTCCCCGGTGGTATAGTTGCCTCAGGATCCAAAGTCGGTGCCAACAAGTACAAGTTCCTGAAAGCGACGACCAATGAGAAATTCGCACCAACATTGAAAGATAAGGTTGAGGGTTCGAGCATACCGGAGAACGTCAATGCGGTTTACGAGCTCGTAATAAATGGTCTCACCATAGATGCGGTTAAAGAGGCAACAAAGGTTGGAATAGAGGCTGCGACTAAAATACCTGGTGTTGTGAAGATAACTGCAGGAAACTACGGTGGAAAACTCGGACAGCACATTATAAACCTTCATGAACTCTTCTAATTTTTTAATTTTTTCCCCTTCTTCGCATCATCATCTAATTTAGAAACTTTTATCTTCTCTCTTCTTCCCCTATATCCTTGGAGTGAAAAATAATGTGCATGGTTGCGATGGTAAGATACGGTGACAAGAAGAAAGTATCGAAAAGTTTACTTTCGAAGCTTCTGGACATACAGAAAAAGTAATCCGCGGATTTTTAGATGTAGTTCTGTACAGCAATATCGTCTATCGTAAAAAAACATAGCCCCGTCCGGATTTGTTATCTATAACATCCATAGCCCCTTTCCAAACTTCAATATTCATCCGCCGATCAAACCACCACAACACCAACAATCTACGGTGTTTAACTACTTCATCCAATGTAAC
>MTMT01000067.1 GCA_002010195.1 Archaeoglobus sp. JdFR-32 | reverse complement strand
TGTTCCTATAATTGACAGGACTCAGAACTATGCTACGCTGGGGTGATTGGATGGGCTTAGCGGTATTTGTTCTAAATCTGAAACATCAAAAATTTGCGTAAAAAAATTTTAAATACAACTATACAAATATATTGAAAACATGAATTCCAGGATAAAAGACAAGAATGGAAACAATGAATACAAACAGTTTACGAATATAGACAGTTTCATCCTTCTTTCTGAAAAAAGGAAAAATCTGCTTCTTTTATTACAAGATGGAGCAAAAACGCTAGATGAAATCAAAGGTTTTCTTAGAGTGACATCTTCCGGCATAATCCCTCAAATTCGAAAGATGGAAGAAAAAGGATTGATTTACCAAAAAAATAAAAATTATTACCTAACAGAAATTGGACTTATAATAGCTAAATCTTTTGATAAATTTTATAGAACCGTAAAAATATTAGAGAAAAATTGGAAATTCTGGCACAATCACAAGGTCTCAGGAATTCCAGATGAGTTTCTTCTAAGGATCTATGAGCTAGGCAGTTACATAATATTCGAAAGCGACAAGACAGATATCTTCAAACCTCATAGAGAATACATAAACAATCTTTTGAAAGCTAAATGGGTTAGAGGAGTTTCTCCAATATTACACCCCGAATACCCGAAAACCATACTCACACTTGCAAGAAGAGGCACAGATATATCGATAATCATGAGTGAAGAGGTTTTTAGGAAAATAAAAGAAGAACACTTAACTGAACTAAAAGAAGGACTAAGTTATGAAAATATGAGACTTTTTGTATGTAAAAAGAGGATAGAGGTTGCTTTCACAGTAACAGATTTTTTTCTGTCTCTTAGGCTTTTTCTAAAAGATGATACATATGATTTTTATCGGAACATAATAAGCTATGACAAATCTGCATTAAAATGGGGTAGGGATTTATTCAGTTATTTTGAGAAATACTCAAACATAATCAGGAATATAAAAAAACTGTAAGATTTCTGGCACCAACCATGTAAGCCCACTCACCATGGACTATAATGCTCCTAAAAATCGTTTTCCTACTCGTGGCATATACATAAATATAAATTAAACCTGCTACCCAGCTAAAAAAGAGAATGAACCAATTGAACTTAACAATGTTAAAAATAACAAAAACTGCCAAGAGTGTGTGGAAGATAAAATGTATGTTGTAGAGTAAGATTTTTGTTCTCCACTCTCCCAAACATACTGGAATTGTTCTCAAACCTCCAATAGAATCTCCTTTTAAATCCCTGCAGTCACATATAATTGTATTTATAAGGCTTTTAAGGAAAAAGAAGTAAAAAATGGGGAATATTTGTAGGGTATTTTCTGCCCAAGGATATACAAGAAGACATAGGAACGTTGCCCAGGTGAATGCCACTACCGTGTTCTTTACTCTCAAACTACCTTTCAATCTAATCCACGATTTTCCTATTCTAATACCTTTGCTGTACATGAAACCCATTATGAATGGAAACGTTATTGTGAAAAATGAGATTCTAAGGCAGGAAGCTAGATGTATGATANCAATGAGGGAAATTGCTACTACGACAACGATTATATATTTATTCACTCTAAGTTCAGCTAAGCGATTTATTTCATCTTCTTTACTTCCTATAGCTCTATCAATCGTGTAGACTACATAGGTAATGAGTCCAGCCTCAATACATACCGCGGATACGGGATTGACGCCCAGTAGTAGAAATGCAACATTAGCTCTAAAAGCTCCAGAAATTGCTATCATTATTGATGAGGCTAATACCCTCAATGTGTTTGTTATCTTCACAAGCTGAAGTACCATTTTTTTCTAAATATTTTAAACNGATTATAATATTTCAAAAGAATATAACATTTTTAACAAAATTTGAATATTTCTTTTGATTGTTAATTTTCAGAGATTCTTAAAATATTTTGATTCTGTTAAAATATTTTAAACAAAAATAAATATATATAACTTGTTTTATAGAAAAAGAAGAGGTGAGTAAATGTCTCAGGTGAAATTGTTTAAATATAAGGGGGATAGGGAGTATGAATTTACACCTGACACAATCCTACATCGAAAGACAGGACGTAGAATTTTTATTAAGAGTGCGATAGCACTAGGGGCTTTTGCTATTGGTATNAAATTACCCATCATTACCAAAGTTCGAGGGGCTACGGCGTATTGGGATACTCCACCTTACACATACTACTACTCAGAGAAAAGCTCATCAGGTTGGGCTGGTGCATCGGTTTCTCAATATCCTTCCGAAGGAAAAATCCTTATGAGTTGTTACGCGAATGTTGCTGGAAGCGCATATGCCATGGCGTACTACGATACTGACTATGCCTATCCCGCAAACAAAAATGATTATGTTACATTTGCGGGAGAATTGAAGTTAGATGGATGGATTACTGCAACAGGGAATGCAGGTTCGTCACTTGAAATATGGGTAATAGGTGCATCATCCAATCCAAATATTGGAGTATTGTTCGAAGATAAAGTCAAGGAGTATTCAGCTCCCCACAGTTGGGACAACGGTACAGTTTATGTGTCAAGAGTATATCAAGTTCCTGAAACTGATTATTACTGGACTCAAATAAAAGTAGTTACCAACGATTGGGCTTTGTACAAACCAAACCAAGCTAACTATGCCCAAACATCCTTCTCTGGGAATAATGCAGACAATGAAGGAATATGGGTAAATAGAATCGGAGTCATAGTATAGGAGGTGTAGGAGACATGGATATGAGACAACCAATTAAAAGACGCAGCACTAAGCCTGTTAAAGTAGATAAAATCAAAGAAATTCCGATTTTTGGAGAGGACGGTTTATTCCCATATGAAGCCATTGAAGAAAAATTAAAAAATGTAAATTTCCCGGTGAAAAACCTAAAAGAGGTCTTCTTAGATAGTGATATTAGAGTACTTCACAGCAGAAACTCAGAGGTTAAAGCCATAAATTTACTGAAACAAATTACGGAGCTGACAAGAGACGCACTAATGAAAGATTTCCCTATCCAAAATTTAGAAAATTTTATGAAAAAATTGAAAGAAAGAAATCCAAAAATAA
>MTMT01000107.1 GCA_002010195.1 Archaeoglobus sp. JdFR-32 | reverse complement strand
TTTCGTTAACCTATATTGGGTATTGTATTTAAATGTTATTGTTGAGAAAAGCTTAAATATCGAAGTCTAATATTGGATATCGTGAGGTTTGAGTTCAGAGACGACAGGTACCTGCACCGGATAAGAATTGCCACATACAACTTCATGGAAGATGGGATAAGCATGATCTATGAGAAGAGGCAGTTGGATGGGAAGATCATCGAGGTCTGGCACCTGATTTTGTCGAATGAGGGAAAGTTCGTTCACAAGCACAGGAAGTATCCTTAGAAGACGACTCTACTTTAAATGACTTAGAAATTAAGAGTGCTGAGACTTCTCTGGCATGTGGTCCTATGGAAAGGTTTCAGTTCTGGTGCAAACTTGTTCTGGATTGTGGCGGCATATTAATAATAAGAGATGCCAGGCGTATTTGCTAGGTGAAAATAGTCTTGATAAACGGGGAAAAGTAAAGGTTTAATATGATACTTTAATTTTCTAGATTAAATCGAAGACAAGGGGGTCTTGTAATGAGTTTGAATTTGGAAAATTTAGAGGAAGTAAGGGGATTAATGCTTGAAGAATTCGAAACGGATCTCAAGGAAGGTAAATTGTATTTGAGCCCTAGATTAAAAGAAGAGTATATAGAAATATATATCGAATTATTTAGAGAAGCTATAAAGAGCGGAAACGACAAATCTCTTGCCGAGAGTATACTAATATCCAATTGTTTAAAAAGCACGGAAATAAGAAAGACAAGATCAGGAAAGATTACGGAAACTAAAGTTCCAAGAAATGCTCACGAGACTCTTGCCGAAGGAGAATTTAATAGATACTATATTAGGGGCATATGCAGAAAGGCTCTTTCTGAAGGGTTACAAATTGAAGTATACAGAGCTAAACAAGTTAAAAATCCGAGACCTGAATCACAAGCTTTGATCGGTAAAACCCTAGACCCAAGAAAGTTATTAGATGATTTAAGAACAAATATCGGAGTCGATACAGCTTTAGGTGTGCCTGCTGGACCGAACTCTGGATTAAGTGTACGTTTAAAGAGGTAATATTTGTTGAAAGTACAATCATTTCCCCTCATTTTCAATTAAGGGGGCGACCATAAAAATTATTAAAGCTTTAAGTTCTAGCGATCTATCTAAGCCATATGGCGAAAGGATATAAATTACTAAAAAATTATTTGAAAGATAAGAAAAAAAGGTATAAAAAAGCAGCATCAAAAATTTTAGAAAAATTCGAATGCAAACGGTGTGGTGAATGTTGCCGGTATTTGGTTTATCTTACTAAAAATGAAGCAAAGAGGATCTCAAAATTCACTAAATTACCCATTAAAGATTTTGCTATAGCAGAAGAACCTTATTTGTTCATGTATCCTTGCCCATTTTATTCTAATGAGAGAAAAATTTGTTCTATTCACCCAGTTCGCCCAATTTCTTGTAAACTGTTTCCATTTCATAGAGAAGAAAATGTTCTGCTAGAAGTTGATTACTGTCCACTCTCCCGAGAAATTTGTACTTATATAAATAGCAGAATAGATATATTGGAAGAGCTATCAGTCAAGTACATCAATATTGAGCTAGAAAAAAGTGTTTGGAATACCTTGAAACGATTGGAAGGTTTGGAAAACCCGAATGTTGATGAAATGTTTGAAAAAGGCGAGATGGGAGGAATATTATCTTTTTTAAGAGATTTATATGATCTCGTTAGATATTCAGTGGAGTTTGATAAAATAAGCGCAATAAACAAAGCAGCCAGCAGTGTAGAAACTAAATTTGGAAAAAAGAGATTTAAACGACCCTGTAAGAATTTTAAGTTTCCAGTAGAGTTTCTCGAAGCTGTAGCAGAAATGATAGACACAGACAAATAGTTAATTAGTTAGGTAAAAAGTTTGGAGCTGAAAGTGTAACAATAGGTGCACCCTTTACATTGATTTTGACATTAACGATTAGTTTGAAACCAAAATAAGTACATGTAATTGTTCTAATGAATTCATGGATCCTGGAAATTATTTTTTACTAGTGTTGAAGTCTTCCAGTGCCTTTTCTATAGGTGGTATGGCTTCTATTGGGAGAGCGTGTTCTGGATACCTCCTTGATCCAGTCTTGTAATATATTTTGTAGGCCTTGAGAGCTACATAATCAACTGGAGTCAAATTCCTTACTCTTCCCTCTAATTCTATAATTTTCTCCTGTATTCTGTTAAGACTGAAGCCCAACATTAATGACGGCCTCTCTTCGCTGTATAGTGCCACAAGGGCCTTAAGGAAAGGTTTAATTCTTCCTTTAGTGTCTTCTAAGGCCTTAAATGTGTTCTCATAAACTTCGTCCCATCTACATTCTTTTTTAAGCTCACCACCAGATTTGTAGTAGAAATAATAACCTCTAAAAACATCGAACTCCACGTACCTTGGAAGATGCTTCATGAAAAGTTCTTTAAGTTCTTCAAACTCTATGTTCTCCGATACGAATTTAACAAAAATATCTCGATCTTCCCAGATAGAGAAATGTCCACCTGATCTTATATGGTGTTCGTATTTACTTAGATACTTTCCTTTGATCAAATACTCTAGTGTTTCCTCTTTAACCCTCTCATTCAACTTTAAAGTGAGCTCAAATAAGAGTCTGTCATTGTAAATGTATCCAAAGCGATATAGTAGTAACCATTTTTCAAATCTCTCGATGTCATTATGCCCTAAGACTTTTAACACCTTTTTATATGTTTCTAAATTATATTTTATTTGCTCCAACTCCTTCATTGTTAACTCACCCCGTGTGGAGCCTTGCAGTAAAAGGCATGACTTTTAAATTTTTTTATTATTTCTATTATTAATTGAATTAGATTAATAATAATTAATATAAACTGTAAAATACTATTAACTACCGATAAATTTTGTAGGGGTTCTTCAATGGGGCCAAGACTTATAGCTTCAACCATGCCTTGCCACCTTTTTAAATGTCACTGTTATTAGTACACATTACCTATATTTAAATATTGCCCTTAACGAAGAGAAACCTAATCGCCTATTACGAGAACGAGAATGGAGATATAGTTATATGGAAAGCTTGATCAGATCTATATTTAAGGAGTATCATTTTCTAGAGCACTAAAAGAGGATCTGAGTTCCTGGAGCTTTGATTCGAGACGGTCCATGCGGAGCCAGAGGGCTGCCATGGTCTGTAGGGCGGTGTTGATTTCACGGATGTGCTTGCCGTTGCCCTCCAG
>MTMT01000116.1 GCA_002010195.1 Archaeoglobus sp. JdFR-32 | reverse complement strand
TTTTTTTTAGTTTATGACCACATCAATTCCCCCACCCCCAAATCCCACTGAAATACACGGGAATGAAGTTGTGATGGGCGTTTTGGGATTTATTGGCAAGATCTATCCCATAATAGTTATTGCGGCTTTGTTTTCTGTTTTATTTGGCTTAGTTTTCATTAAAAAAAGAGTAGGTAAGTTTTTATTTATTGGTGGTATACTCATAGTTCTGATCTTCTTTGTGTGGATGATTTTATTTTTTATCAAAAATCCTTGATGTTAAAATTTTTGAAAACTCCCCAATTTTACTTTAGATTTTATCTTGCCTCAGAAGCCATAGAAAGTAAATCAATGCAGCCATGGAAAATACAAGACCTATCAACGCTAAAACAAGCATAGATGCGTTGGCTGAACCTAACGTAGGAATATTTTTTACCTTGTTTCCCAATTTTAGTTTTACGCTAACTACGATGAGTCCACAAATAATGATAAAACTTATTAAAAGTCTAATCATTTTTGATTTCAGAATAGATTTACCTAACTCTGTTAACTCATAATAAACCCACTTTCTATTATCCGCAACTTTTTTAACATAACCAGAATTCTGAAGAAATACCATATGATATGAAATCCTTTGTCGTGAAGTATCGAGAATTTTGGAAAGTTCAGAAACTGTGTATCTTCTCGTGTCTAGGGTTTTTAGAATAGTAAGTCTAGTTCTATTGGCAAGTGCCTTAATTTTGTGGGGTGGAATTCCCATTTCCTCTGGTATTTTTTCGTACTCATTTTTATCCATTTCACGAGATAAATCAAATTCGACAAATAAAAACTTTTCCAATTTGAAGTCNTTGTGTCTTTTCCCGAAATAACTTTACACCAGAACAAAACTACCATGTGAGGAAGCTAACAAACAAGGACATAGCAAGAATAGTAAAGCAGTGGCTCAGAGGAAAAAAATNACAAAGATAGCGGCATTCTTTCAAGTAACAAGGCAGAGAATCCATCAAATACTCATAAAGTTTAAGAAAACAGGAGAAATTCCCTTCCTGAAGAAACCGGGAAGAGAACCCAAAGAGATAGACGGGGAAACCGAGACAATCATCATAGAAACCCACAAAAAATACAACTTAGGAGCAGTTCATTTGGAAAGAAAGAGATCTATGGAAGGCATATCCCACATAACACAATTTACAAAGTTCTTTTAAAGAACGGTTTGGTTGAGGAGAACGTGAAGAAGAAAAAGCAAAGGAAATGGATTCGTTACGAAAGGAAGCATTCAATGGAATTCAAGCAGTTTCTTATTGAACACGGTATAAAACACATCGTAGCAAGGATAAAGCATCCTCAAACCAACGGAAAGATTGAGAGATTCTTTGGGGGAGGCTGAGAAAAGGTTAAGGAAGTTTGGTTCTGTTGGGGTGTGTTAAAGGGCAATTAGATTAAGCCTCATAAAAGCTTGAATTGCTATAGCCTTGTAATGTATTTAGGTATAAACTTCCTGCGGAGAGGGTTACGTGTTTTTTGCAGGGAGGTGGTTGTTTGAGGAATAGGAAGTGTAAAGGTTAATGATTCAACTACAAATAAACCTAGTGAGCCAATCAAATCAACAACTAACATAACTCTAAAGCCCAGAAGCCAAAGAACCCCAGGATTTGAGGACAATCACTGCTTTGATCTCCATTGTTATCGCTTTAATTAGATTTAAACGGCGCACATAGTTTGTTGATTGTGTTGTTGATGGCTGGGAACTTGGCATTACGGAAACGCTATACATGAGGTTAATCTGGCTTTTGACATTTTTGCCTGATTTACTCATTGGAGGGTTAATTTTTTCTAAATTTGGATTACAGATATCAGCGTGTTGAAGAATAGCTAAAATTTTTAAAAGCTCAAAAAAAAAACCGAAAACCGGGGTTAGAAAAATGAAATTCCGTGGATGGATCATCCTTTTATTCTTTATTTTCACGGCATTCAACCTGATAATCACCTACTTCTGCTCAACTGCGGGTCACTACCAAAATGAATTTCTGAAATGGGAATTTTCAGCCGTCATTTCTTTGTGTGTTCTCGTCATCGGCTATGGCATCATGAACAAGTTGACGAACATGTCGGAAAAAGATATACGGAGGGGTTCAGCGATTTTCGCCATCTTAGTATACACCAGCGTATTCCCACCCTACATTAAACACGAGGAAATGAGGCTGTACAGTACAGCCTTTTGGAGCGTTGTTTTATTGCTGCAAATCGTTTATCTCAAACTCAAAGCTAAAAAGTTGGCTTAACTGAAGCCACATATATAAATTTTTCGAAATTGTTAGTTTTTTACCTAACATTTTCGTTGGATTTTTTATATTGGTTGTGTAGTAGTTGAATGTTAAAGAGAAAAGAGGTGACGGCGGGGTGAAAGCTAAGGTTGGATTGGTTTTGATGCTTGCGTTGTTGATGTTGGTGACAGGAATAGCTATGGCAATGACAGCTACAGCTACAGCTACAACAACAGCAAACACATTCAGGCAAATACAGCTAACAGATCCGAAATCGCTTCGAATCGAACAAACAGGACTCGTTGAGGAGTACTATCTGTACGAATGAGGAAAGTGGATAAAGAAGCAGAGACCAATCGCATGGTGGATGCATGTCAAGCTTGATGGCGTAAAAATTTACAATATTAAAGCGAAGCCGGATTACGGAAGCTTGGTTAAAGCGGCTTTGGATGTTAAAGAACTGAAGAATGGTGGGGTTTTCATCGACGCTGAAAGAGGGATCGTTTTTGCTTACGTTAAGGATGAGGATGGTGGAAGGAAAGTGCTGGATACAGTTAAAGGGAGGGCAAAGATCATTCTTTTGAGGAGAGAATACACTTCTGAACAGCTTAAAAGCTGGAAGGATGAATTAAGCGGGGAAATTGCCAAGAACGAATTTTTGTTTTCCCTATGGTCGGGAGTCTATCCTGACTATACGACGAACAAAGTGGCTATAGATTTTGAAAAAGTTGATAATGGTGTGATAGCAAAAACGATGAAGATCCTCAATAAATTAAACATTCCTAAGAACGCTGTGGTAATTGAGAAACAACCTAGGCCGGTTCCAACAAGCAGAGAAAGCTATATTAGACCTTTAATTGGAGGAATCAAAATTGTAGAACCAAACCATGGAAAATGTACCCTCGGATTTATAGCGAATAGAGGTGGGATCAGGGGGTTCGTTACTGCTGGACATTGCGTTGATGAGGGTGGAAGTGTCTATCAGCCAACTGTAAGTAGCAGTTACAGAGTTGGTACAGTTGTAATCAAATCCAGCTCCAGCAAAAGCGATTCTGCCTGGATCAGAATTGAGGGTGCAAGCTCCAGTTTCAGAATTTACAAT
>MTMT01000046.1 GCA_002010195.1 Archaeoglobus sp. JdFR-32 | reverse complement strand
GGCACTCGCTCTTTGGGTTCAGTTCCCTACAGTGTTTTAGGAGCATTTTAGCGATTTTCAGCAGCGTTCAAAGGGATTTCATCATGACTTCCACCGAGGGGTCCAGCTTTATAACTACCAGCGGAGGTTGATGCATATGGATTTTCATTCTCATCAAAAGCTTTCCAGAGCTCTCCAGAAGTTTAAAGAGGAATGTCCGGACGATTACGATGTCGCTCACGAATTTGCTGAGGATCTACTGGCAGAGGGACTATCGGAGCTTCGGATCAGGACATACCTTATATGGTTGAGAAAAATCAGGAGCGTCGCAAACAAGAGACTTACAGAATTCGATAAAATGGACGTACGAAAGGCGATAAACCACTATCAGCTTCTCTGCAATNGTGGTAAGGTCTCAGACAGCTCAGTTTTCGAGATCAAAAAGACCCTCAAGAAGTTCTTCAAGTGGAGGGGTAGAGATGACCTCGTCAACTGGTTCTCCGTAGGAAATGTCGAGAACAAGCTCTCACCAGCAGATTTGATAACCGAAGAAGAGTTCAGGCGCATGCTTGGTGCCTGCTTTAATTCGAGAGATAGGGCATTACTTTCTCTACTATATGAGACAGGAGCAAGAGCTGGCGAAATCGGAACAATGAAAATCAAAGATGTGATTTTTGATGAATATGGTGCGATAGTGTGGTTCTCACTTCGAAACACCTCAAGCAAGAAGCACAGGAGAAAGTTAAGGGTTGTTTTTTCAGCGCAATACTTGGCGGCTTGGTTGAAAGATCACCCACTCAAAGACGACCTCGAAGCACCTCTCTGGGTTAAGCTTAGCGGGAAAAAGTACCTACAAGCCATGGACTATAAAGACCTCCAGTGGCAGCTCAAGAAAATAGCTAAAAGGGCATCTATCAAAAAGAGGATTTACCCCCACCTCTTCCGCCACACAAGGGCTACAAGGTTACTGCAGCAGGTTCCGGAAGTCGTCGGAGCGAAGTACATGGGTTGGGTTCCCGGAACTAAGATGGTCAAAGTCTACATCCATCTTGCCGACCAGGACGTGGAGAACGCAATCCTCGACCTCTATGGTGTCAGGTCAAAAAACACAGATAAGGATCTCGAAATAAGGCAGTGCCTAAGGTGTGAATTCATCAACGACGCTAAATCCCGCTTCTGCTCCCGCTGCGGGCTGCCATTGACGCAGGATGCAGTTCAGGAAGTAGAGGAGTGGGAGAACGAGAAGGCAGAAGCAATAAAGAACATGTCGAAGCCGGACTTCTTGGTTGAGTTTATGAGGATGCAGGAGGAGATGGTAAGGCTTAAGAAGTTGATCGAGGAGTTGAGAAAGGATGCTCAGATGGGATGAGAGCATTTTCAGGAACGACTTCGTATTCGACCTGGATTTCCTGCCAGATGTGCTACTCCACAGAGAGCAGCAGATGAACCAGCTCGTAGCCAATCTTATGCCGGCACTGAGGGGAAGCAGCCCGGTTCACACCCTCTGTCTTGGCCCTCCTGCAACCGGCAAGACATCTACAATCCTCTATGTCCTCTCTCAGCTTGGCGAAGATGTTGAGAAGGTGTACTTGAGGTGTCCGGCCATTGGAACCATTTATAAGATCCTCGCCCGCATATTCGAGAAAGTCTGCAATCATCAGGCCCCTCAAACTGGGCTGAGCCACATCAAATTGTATGAGAAGATAATGGAGAGGTTAGACAGGCCGCTGATAGTCGTCCTCGACGACATTAACTTCATCTCAACTGGAGTGGTCAACGACCTCCTATACCTACTTCTCAAGTCCCCCGAGGAGTACGGGGTAAAGATCGGAATAGTCGCTGCTGCAACTGACATTAAGTTCCCCCTCTCCCTGAGCCCGGAGGTAGGGGCAGTCTTCCATTACAGCGCCATCTATTACTCCCTCTATGGTAACAAGGAGATCTGGGACATTCTGAGGTGGAGAGTTGAGAAAGGGTTCGTAGCAGGGGCTTTCAGTGATGGGGCTTTCGAGAGGGTTGTGGAACTAGCCAGCGAGGCAGGAGACCTACGCCTCGGAATGTACCTCCTGAGGGCTGCCGGGCTCAACGCAGAGAGGAGGGGAAGCAGGAAGGTTGATCTACAGGACGTTGAGGCAGTGTATAGTGGAGGGGCGAAGCTCTTCCTTGCAAAGTCTCTCGCAGCACTCAACTCAGATGAGAGAGAAGTACTCAAAATTGTTTACTTACTCGATGAGGAGATTGCAGCCGGGGATTTATACGGGTTCTTCCAGAGGGAAGTGGGAATGAGCTACCAGCGATTTTACGAGATCCTGAACAAGCTTGAGAGGCTCAGGCTGATCGACTTCGTGTTCGATAAGAAGGGGAGGGGGAGGACGAGGTACGTTTATAAGAGATATGACGCGGATGTGGTGCTTGAAGCATTGAGGGAGTTTTGAATATGCCTGGCGACCGCTGCTGGAACTTTAAGGTTTTGAAAAAGCACCTAAAGGACTTACCATGTAAGCTTCAATTGCATAATAGACGACTATCCAAGGAAGAAGCTCCTGAGCTATTTGAGTTATTTGAAAGATTTAATATAAAACCACCTTTGGTTTGTGTTTCTGAGGAAAAAGGAATCGTAAATGCAAGCTTAGGGATATTTGGTGTAGTCGTTTATGGTGATCTTCTCAGAAACACTAAGGCTAATGAGCAATTTGCCCTAATTCTTCACGAAATTGGGCATAGAAGGAACTTTTATCTTTCAGTACCTCAAGCAATTTTGCTATTTTTCCAGTTGTTTGTGCCATTAGCTTTGATTATTTATGGATTATTAGTTATTCGCAGTTTTATTGAAACTGGGTTCTCTTTCATCGTCTTAATATCGTATATCTTGAGTGTATTCTTTTGGAGAGTACTAATTGCATATTTTGTTTCCTTATTAAGTAGATTTTCAGAAAAAAGAGCTGACCTCTTTGCAGTTAAGGTTCTGAAAGAGTACAAATACTGGCTCNCGGATGCTTTAAAACGAATGAATGAACTCGATACACTTGGCTACAGACCCACACCTAAATTAGAGAGTTTTCTTTTTTACTTATCACTATATCCGTTTAAAACGCACCCGTCAATTGAAGAAAGAGTCAGATACATCGAAAATCTAAAACCATAGTGTTTTCAGCTCCCCCTTCAAATACTTCACCTTTGCAGTTATTCTTTGTATGATCGCCGGATCCAAAGAGTCAAGCATCCTTTTGAATGCCATCCTGCTTGGTGGATTAGGCTTATCATACCCAACCTGCTTTAACAACTCCAAGTTCTCCTTGCACCACCTTTCAGCATCTCGTAGGCTCCACCCTTTCCTGAGCATTAAGTATGTCAGGGCTGTCAGCAAAACGGGATCGTGGGGTTTTCTACCCCTCCCATTATTTTTAACATTATGCCCTAATACCTCTCTAACCGCAT
>MTMT01000009.1 GCA_002010195.1 Archaeoglobus sp. JdFR-32 | reverse complement strand
GAGTTCTACTGAAAAAAGAGGTGCCCCTCCTTGAGGGGCCTGTTCAGCACCACCAGGGCAACATGGCATCGCTGACCAACATTGTCTCGCTTCCCCGGCTTTTTCTGGCTACTCCATAAATGTTGTGATAAAAGTGGTATTTAAACCTTTAAAAAACAGGGGGTGTGAGTTACGATTTACTCCTGTTTGGACTTCTTACAACAACCTCAACAAAAGCGGCAGAGAATATACCAAGAATCATAAAAAACGTTGCNATTCCTTGGTTTGACATTATGAAGACTCCTGCTAATAATCCGAAAACGAATGCTGCAAAATTTAAAAGACCATACGAAAGTATTTTGGCCAGATCTGAAATAAAAGACACCACTGGTAAAATCGACAATAAGATTAGANTTGCCATAAACATTGTTTGAATACTTGCTAGATATGCTTCAGGGTATAGTTTACTTAAAGATTCCCACAGCTGTTTTAGAACATTGATCAAAGTTTCTATGAGTAACTGGAATGGGTCCACAGTCGCTAAGAATATGCCAGCTAACAACCCTATGATGAAAGCACCAGATCCTATGTAATTGGAGCTACTCATTAGATGTTGTTTCAAAAACCTCCCTTAACAAGATTGCGGTTATTTATATACTGGTGGGTAGTAGTCGTGATGGTTCAAAAAGATGCCTTTTTGGAACGGGTTCTCTTATCCTGTTTTTAATTTCATTAGGAAACATTCAGAGCTCTCCTCGCCTCGTTACAATTATCAAGGGACTTTTCCTCAAAAATTTTGTCGAAGCTGGAGGCAATTTTGAAACCCCAATCAGACCCACATAATTTAGAATAACCTATACAATCTACAACATCAAAAAATAATTATATAGAACTTTATTCAATCAAATCTAAGTAGTTTTTATTACCACTACGCAATATTTTGTCAACAATACCTCTTGTAGACCCTCTGACTATTGCGTCATGAATTTCCGCTATTTCATAGTTTCTAGAGTCTACTAAAACAATTCTTCTAATTCTGTTCCAAGTACTTGAATCTATCTTTTCAAAGTCAAGATTTTCAATTTTTCTTGAAAATTTTGTATGGTTGGGTATTTTCCGTCCATTTGACCTCCACCTATCTACAAATTCTTCGTATGAAATATACCGCATCTCTTCCGGCAAGTATATCTTCCCATATCTAATTGGAGGTGTTTTGGAACTTCTTATCTTTATTAGTTCGACCTGCATATCCATTGGTTCGACAAAACCATCTACACCGTTGATCACATTCACATATCCAAACGAGTCTGTGTCCAACAAGAATAATGCACTCTTGTTAATCTTGCATCTTACCCCAAGAGCTCTTAGGAAGTCTCTAACTCTTCTTCGAGCCATCAAATCATCGCTTTTCATAAGTTCATTGTACCCTATAATTTTCAAGAAAACGAATGTTGCATTCTCTACATCTTCAACGAAATCAATTATTCGACGGAGAATCTCGTCGCTATTCTCTTTGTTACGATCGTATTTGAACAAACTACTTGAAAGCAAGAAGTAAATTGCTGGATCTAACCCATTCGCCTCTGAAAGCTTTTGGTTTCTATCATTAATCTCCAGAGATATTTCAAGCATTTTCAGACCGCCTTCGGGTCTTAAAAATGGGGCTGGTGGAAGTATTGCATCAGCTTCTAGGGAAGATTGGTACTTGAGGTACCAATTAACTACCTTCGGAATTTTGCCATCGCTATGAATTTTTCTCCATAGCTTATAATAATCTTGAGTAGGTTGCTTTGAGTCTAGGAACTCCTTTATCTCTGTGGGCAGATTACTAACTTTTCCGTATGCTTCTCTTAAATTGCTTAATTTATAATATAGCACTTCTGTCATAGGGTCAACGAGAAGTAGTACACTATCCTTGAAGTTAAGGTATTCATCGCTACCAGATATATACCTTCTCAAAGTTGAGGCTGATATCTTCTCTTTCTTTGANATTATTTTGTTTGCTGTTGGAATTTCAAAAAACACTCCAGCAAAAAAGTTTTTAGAGAATTCATTGTTAGTGTACCCCTCGATTATCAGATCCAACTCGAAATCCTTCTTAATTTTAGTCATGTAGGCTGGTAGCCGAACGGTTTTGCCATTAGGTAGGGTCAAGTTTTTTGTTGCAGTATATCCACACTCATCAATTATTTCGAGTCTTGGTCTTTCCATTCTTTGACCCTCCTCACGAAGTCTTCAAAATGTTCGAGAAATTCTTCTACACATTCTAGATTTATTAAAATGCCACCAGATATTGAGAATCTNTTGAATGTATCTTTGGATTTTTCTTGAACATATATGAACTTCCCATATTGGTTCTCAAGAAACGAGAAATTATAGTATCTTGTGTCCCTAGCAGTACTTAGTTCAAAGTCTTTATTAAGAAATGGGTGCATTATGCGTCCATTGGGGAAATAAATCTTATATTTTCCCCTCTCAATTGAATAAGCCTCGCGAATTGCGACTAGATACTCTAAATGTCGGGATACAGTCCTCTGGTCTAATCCAGTTATCGCGGCCACCTCAGAAACAGTTATCCCCTCGTGTTCCGCTTTTCTAAGGAGCCTTAAAATCACTGAACGTATAAGTTTCTTTTTTTCGCTTGGTGGCAAATATCTCAGTTCATTCGGATTAATTGAATACTCATTCCTCTCTTCTTCGTCAACAATATACATCCCACTCACCTTATGTTGCATATATCTTTGCAACATTGCTGTTGTAGTGATATATACAACATCAAAGTTATATTGCTATTTAAATTTTTCGGCAGATCTGGAGCTATCAGCTCAATTTAAAAGAAGCATCAGAAACTGATTTTCGGACCATTACAATTAATTACATAAACCATTTCCCCTTTTAATCTGTCATAATCCGTATTTGGGTTTTTTGTTCACTCAACTTGAAAAGCCAAACTTGCTTGTTTTCAACTGTAAAATTTCTAATTGTCATTAAGTCTCCTGTAAATCGTAGCCTTACTGACTCCCAGAGCCCTTGCAATTTGGTCGTAACTGTANCCTTGCCTCCGCATCTCTCTTGCGAGCCCCACATTGAACTTTTCTTTTGGCCGGCCAATCTGCTTGCCCTCCCGCTTTGCTCTCTCGATGCCATCCATGACTCTTTCTCGAATGAGGTCTCTCTCGAACTCGGCTATGGCCGCCATGATGTGGAAGAGGAGTTTTCCTGACGGGGTTGTGGTATCGATTGGGTCCTTTATGGAGACGACATCTATGCCCTTGGATCCGAAAAAGTCTATTAGCTCGACGAGATGCTTCACACTCCTGGCTAGGCGGTCCAGCTTGTAAAATACCACGACATCGAACTTCTTGAGACGGGCATCCTCTATTAGTTGCTTGAGGGCTGGGCGGTCCTCCCTGGATCCGGACATCCTGTCAATGTATTCGGTATATTCCCAGCCCATTCGCTGGCAGAACTCTCTGCATGGGATAAGCTGTGTTTCAGGGTTCTGACGGTATTCATCGTTTCCGTTCTTCTTGTCTCTGGTGCTGACTCTTGCGTAAATGGCGGCTTTT
>MTMT01000033.1 GCA_002010195.1 Archaeoglobus sp. JdFR-32 | reverse complement strand
ATAGATAACGTTAAAAGTCCAACTAAAACACCGAACCAAAGTGTGCAAAATCTGATAATCAGAGTTGATGCAATTGCTATGGTCTTAGTTATACCACTGAAGATCAAAATTCCTGCCATGCTACTTTCAGCGACACCTAAGCCTCCGGGAACCATACTCACAGCCCCTGCTATGGTAGAGAAACTAAAAGCGAAAATGGGTAAAAGAAAATTTATATCCAATCNGAACCCTTTTAGGACAAAAAATAAAGCTAAACATTCAAAAAACCATGAAAAAATGCTTAGTGCTACTGCAATCATCAAATTTTTTATATTAAAAAGTGTGTAAGCACTTAAATATAAATTTCGCAATGTTTCTGCAAATCTTGATATTAAAGGAACGTTTACTAATTTTTCAAACATTTTTTCTGATTGAATTACTATAATAACTATAGAAACAGCAAAAATTGTGATTAGTAGTACTTCCCTCCCATACTTAAAAGCAGAATAACCAATTGAAGCTAGGATTATTAATCCAATTAAATCTGTGAAGCGCTCTGCAAATACTATCGGGACTGTCTTACTAATTTCAACACCATGGAATTCTTTCAAAAGATAGGATTTAAATGTCTCCCCCAACTTTACCGGTGTAATAGACATGGATAGTCCACCTAAGAATATTCCTGCACTATCTCTCCTACTTATTTTGATTTTTAAGCATCTTAAATAATAATCCCACTTTAAAAATCTTAATGCGTAGTTAAAAAGAGTTAATAGTAGTATCAAAGGTATATATGCCCAGTTAAAGCTACTTAGAGTAAAAAATAATTTATTAATGTCTGCATAAATTGAAATGATTACATAAATAGCAATACCAGCTAGTGCTGAGATTATTATTTTATTTCTGAATTCCATTTTCCCACCATTTTTCTTAGAAACTCATAACTTAATGGGTCCCATAGAGTATAATAATAACTAAAACAACCCACAAAAACATATTGATCAACATTCCTTTATCCTTAAACAGCATTTCTGGTTCTCCTCCAATGTTCTTCACATAAACCAAAAACAAATATCTGAAAAGACCATATATTACCAAAGGAATTGTCATCATCATCCAAATATTATCTGCAAGAAATGTGTATAAGGAATATGACATGATTAGTGCACCAGTAGTGATATTAATCATCTGATCAAGCATTTTAGCCGAATATTCTCCCAGAATTTTACGGTGATTTCTGGCTTCTTCTCCAAGTAATGTCAATTCATGCCTCCTTTTACAAAGTGCTAAAAATAAAGCCAGTAAAAAGGCACAAATTATTAGCCAAGGAGAAATAAATACATTTACAGCCAGGCATCCGGCAACTGCTCTTAGGACAAAGCCGAGAGATATAACCAGTAAATCAACTATTATTATATTCTTCAGAAATATCGAATATGAAAGTGTCAATAGNACATATGCCATCGAAACCGTAAAAAATAACTCATTTATTAAATATGCACCATATAACCCAACAAAAATCAATATTATCGCAAATATTGCGGCATAGAGCACTTTTAACTTACCAGTTGCAATTGGTCTGGTTTTCTTTTTGGGATGTTTCCTATCCTTTTCAATGTCTAAAATGTCATTGATGATATATTCTCCACCGGATAGCATGCAAAATATAATAAATGCAAAAATTACATCAAGCCATTTCTGAAAGTTTAATAGATTTAAGGAGAATACAATACCAGCAAATAAAACTAAGTTCTTATACCATTGCTGTGGTCTCATCGAAATTATAAGTTCTTTTAGCATTTTATCTTACTCCATTAGTGAGTTATGGCATTTCATATAATATTGCAGATATATGAATTTTCCTTTCAGATAATGAACAAGAGTGCGGAAAATTTTAAATTGGGTACTGTTGATTTTAATAAGTGTGATAAAACAACTTCAGCGCTTATTTATTTCGGTCAAATTGAACATGAAGAAAACATCTAAGTCAGAAAAATTTATTTTTATTTCGACTCTATCCGTTATGATACTGGCAATTATAACTAATCTATATATTAAGGTAGCTTACTACATACAAATGGTCATGTATCCATATTTTGGTGGATCTAGTGGCTTAAAAATATCGTTTTTCTTTATTTTCATTCTAATTCCTTTATTTATTAGATCCATAACCTATAAGCTAAAGATAAATATTCAAATTGGAAATTCTATAAATTTAATGTTACTATATCTCTTACCTAACCTTGTACTTTATGGTGTTGGATTTTTTTTGTTTAAACATGAATTGGAATCACGTGCAATGCCGAATTCTGCAGAATTTTTAATTCCCATAAATTCATTAAGTTACAGTGCCCCAAATTCCTGGCTTCATCATCATCTATTAAAGCCAACCCTTGCCTATGCCTTTGACATGCTTTATCTCAACGGAATTTTCAATGTGGATTTTCTAGAGTGGACACACGTTATCCCTGGAGAGGTGTATAAAGCTACTGCGGTATTGCTTATAATGTCCTTCTTGCTGTGGGTTATTCTTGGTTATATGATACTCAGCGAATATGGCATTACCCATTACTTTGTCCTATCTGTGCCTGCCTTTGGGATATTTGTAACCTCTATTGATGGAGGAATTTTCACATCCTTTTCATATGCCAGTCTGGGAGCCTACTTGTCATTCTTGGTATACCTGATATCTAGAAAAGAAAATATAACAAACTGGTTTTCAATACCGCTAATTTACCTATTTTCAATACTTCCTTTTCTTTTAGTTATTTACGCAATAGTTCTCCTTAAAATTCCAGCATATGATAATAGTAACAATCCACAGGCACTTCTATTATTTCCAACGATTCTGTCGACCTTTCTGCTTTTTAAATCATTCCAGACAGCAAATAAAAAATTACGCATAAGAATCGCTGCATGCTTAATTGTTCTGTTAGTTACTGCATCTTCCCTAGGTTTTTTAATTATGTATAAAGGATTTAGAAATTATGGCGTAGTATCGAGTAGAGTCTGGAATGCTACCATATATTCTCCTGCTCTTGAAACTTCAACCCAAGAGGAAATTGAGAATATATTTTCATCTGAAGAAATTAAAATCAAGGTAATTTTTAAAGAAGGTCCTTTCATATTTGGTACTTTCTCTTCAAATAAACCATTTAAATTTGGGGAAATAATTAATTTGGAATTCGTAGAAGCAGCTAGAAATTCCAATGGTGGGATTTATGGTGTTTCCCCAGGTAGAATTGGAGATAATAGAACAGTGGTGATTTTTTTAAATAGAGAGGTTACCCCTCAAGAGATAAATAAACTCTCCAATCATCCTTGTGTAAAAGACTTTGAAATCCTAGAAAATGGTATTAGTATTGAGGTGCTTATGAGGCATGATATGGCTGTGGAAAGCGTTGGGATGATATTTAAGGATCCACATCTTTTAGGTGCAGTAGTAAATTATTATTAATCAATATGGTATAGTATACAAAACTTTGGGCTTCGCCCTCTTTTTGGTATATATGTCGAAAACATTTCCTTGAGCATCAAATAGCAATGAATCTCGCTATTGTCAGGTTGACTTCACCGAGAATAAAGTGGTGGGTGCTTTTTGACTTTGCTGTCCACCAATTGGAACCAAAGCCATATAAATCTG
>MTMT01000057.1 GCA_002010195.1 Archaeoglobus sp. JdFR-32 | reverse complement strand
CCCCTCTTCCCTGCGGTTCGTTTCGATGATATATACCTTGTTGCTTGTTTTTCTGATGTTTGGTTCACCCTCTGATACTTTTCCTTGATTCTCGTCTCTTTCCATGGTGTCACCGGTGTTACCTTTCTCACTCGTGTCNGTGTGTAGGTCTCCTTTAAAGGAGCAACCTGAGAGGAGGTAGCTTCCCAATACAAATGACCTAATTAAAAATTCTCTTCTCTTCATTCGTATTATCTGGGTTCTTTAGCCCTATAAATCTAATGGGTGTATCATCTTCTACATTTGCTTTAAATTGTATTTTTGCATTATTTCTGCTTTTTACTTTTCATTTTGCTTATTTTTGCATCTTCAAACCTATCGGAACCTCATGACACACTCTTCTGGGTCTCCACCTGCGAGTAGGGTAATGTAGTTGGAGGCTTTTTTACAAGCGGATAGCACGATCTCCTTCGTGACATTTGGAACACCGCATGCAATTATGAGAACATTTTTTGTCTCACCTCTTATCATTGTATGTCTTGAGTCTCTGTATGGGTAAACATGAATAATTCTTTTCCTATCAGAAAGAACGATTTGATTCTCATTTAGCTCTTCTGTCTTCCCGCCTATTGGCTCAAAAATCTCTCCTCTCTTTGCGAATCTGAGTTCGAGATCGCCGCTGATTAGGTCGATATCGTAAAGTCCAATAGGTATCAAGGTCTCCATACTCGCTATGTTTCCAGCGTCCACAACATTGTTTATAATCGGAATCTTTCCTTTCAACCCCCTTCTTAACAAAGCCTCACTGCTCGGTCTTTGTTTTGTGGGGTCAATTCCTATCTTCCAGTAGAAATCTCTGTAGGCTCTAACGACGGGATGGTTCTTGAGGTTGTGCACATCGTATTCTTTCCTCACATCCTCAATCACCTTGTTGAAAAGTTCAAGTGTCCTGCTTTCTGATCTTTTCACACTAACTCCGTAAACTTCGCCTGTACAAACGAATATCTCGGGAAGTTTTACTTTTATCTCCAACATCATTGAGAGTATGGGTGTTGAAGTTAAATATTTTAGTTGTTTTTGGGTTTAAGGGGACACATCCTCTGTTGGTTATCGGTAGCTTAATTTCAGTGCAACCGCCCCCTATAGGTTTGATATGCAACATTTTTTCATAATTTGATAAAGTGAAAGTGATAGCTGATATGTAGATATATTATATACTATGTTTTAGTATTTGAGAATTAAAGAATTATATCTATGTTTTAAAAATTTAAAAAGAAAAATTTTAAATATTTGTGGTTACTAATCGTTAGCGGGGTTAATAGTGACATCCAAGTACAACCATAGACTTCACACGAGTGCGGTGAGTCGTAAAACATAAGGGGGTGGAGAAGTTGCTGGAAACTCAACCGTTCGTCCGGGTTATATTTAGCCTACGAATAACCCATTATCAAATAGGATGATGGGTATGGCAGGTAATTTCGAGACGAGAAGACTCCTCTTAACTTTCTTCTCACCTCTTGTTCTGCATTTCTACATCCCTCTCCCTGTGGTGCTTGTCGGACTTTCAAGAAAAGATTTTCACCCTTTATTTATACCGATTACTTTCGCACTGGGTCTCGTTTCGGACAAGATCAGCTATGGTTCTATCATTTTGCATCCAACCACTTACTTTACAATTCCAGCGACACTCTTGTTTGCGGTCATTCTCATTTCTGCCATCTTTCTCACAAAGCAATCCAAGGTGTGGAAGATTCTCATAGCCACGGTCATCTTGATCTCCATTCTGCACTCTCTGACCCCGATTGATGGAGTCAATTCTTACGGTTCTGCAGATTCTGGATGCCAGAAAATAACAATTGATTTCTTGGACTCTGAAACCGTGTACTGCATCCACTCATCATCTGCTCCACTTTCCTCGAACGATGTAAGAACTATGTACCACAGCATAGCAGTTTATCCGCTGGGGTCTGAAGGCATGTTAATCACGAAAGTTCATCTATTTAACCCGAGAATTGTAATTAACGAGTTTGATGAGGTTAGCCTCACAGGTAACGGGATATATCATGCGATGTTCTATGCAAAGGACATCCATAAGGCGGTCATGAGCTTTTGCTATTATCCAGAAACGATCATCGGTACGATACCGGTTCCATT
This sequence comes from Archaeoglobus sp. JdFR-32, assembly GCA_002010195.1. GTDB lineage: Archaea > Halobacteriota > Archaeoglobi > Archaeoglobales > Archaeoglobaceae > Archaeoglobus_A. The sequence continues at coordinate 1,679 of MTMT01000057.1, read as the reverse complement.
ATGCGAAAGCGAGATCGTATGGGGTGAGAGCGAATCCTCTCTGGACACAGATGGAAGTGACAATCAAAGGTGAGGGAAGTGAAGGAGAGGATTGTGGATTTTGTGTTCGGGAATTGGGGGCGAATGTCACATAACCGTAGAGGTGCGGTAGGTTTTACACCAAAATACTTATATATTGATACACTGTCACTTAGTGACAATGTGTATAAGAGAGCTTAGAGATGGGGACAAAGATAAGCTGGTGGAGATGTACGAAACCTTCTCGTCGGCGGAGAGAACCTTGGGTTTGCCTCCAGAGGGAGATGAGCTGTTTGAATGGGTGGAGGATATAACTTCCAAGGGCATGTCACTTGTCGCGGAGGTGGATGGAAAACTGGTTGGACATTTGGCTTTGGTTCCTGACGGGAGGGCGTTACATCTTCTCATATTCGTTCGTAGGGATTACCAGAATAGGGGAATAGGGACTAAGCTGTTATCTTTTGCGGTTAACAATCTCGTCAGCAATCCGGAGTATGAAAGGGTGGTTGTTACAACAGACTTAAACAACGATAAGGCTATAAGAATCNTGCAAAAAACCGGGTTCCAGCTAAAGGTAGCTGATATGGAGTGNGAGTTGCATCTACCTTTGATGTATTGAGCTGATGGCGATTGATATGTTCAGGTTCTTTTTAATTTGCTTTTTAGTCTGAGAAATATCACGGGTGGTGGTAGGAAGCGAAGTACGATAAGGAATAGTGCAATTCCGTAAGCGGTTCCGAGAAGCAGGAAGGCTATCGTGATTGGAAATGTTGGTAGTACTGCTGAAATCATGACAAAGGTTATGGCGGATGCGAGATATGTTGTGTAGTATATGTAAAGAGGTCTGAACCCNTGTTTATGGTTTTCTTGCACCTCTTTAAGGTGTTCGTTGTGGTCGCTGCTTTTTATTATTGCTATCCCGAAGATAAGGTACATCAGCAGTACCACAAGCTGGGACTTAATATCGCCAATGGACTCGTAGCGAAGAACAAATGTCCAGAAAATGTAGAATGCTATGAGCATGAGTGTTAGAATCTTAAGGTCTCTGCCCTTTGGTAGTAACTCGTCAATGCTGTACATTTGGTTTTTGTAGAGTTTTTTGAATAGGAGCGTTATCGCGACTAAGGTTATTAGGTTTGCAACTCCGAAGGTTATTGTGGTTTCCGCAGAAGTGTTCGAGGATTGCACCAAGCCGAAGGTGAGGGGGAGCACCGCAGTTCTTCTGGAAAGTTTGTTCAGTAGCGGAAACTTCTTTACGGAATCCAACACAAAGCTTGAAGATGTGAAAAATCTCTCTACAACTAACAAAGGTAGGATGAATGCGAAGAAGGCATGCCAGAAAAATACGAGGGTTGAGAATTGAAACCAGTAAACTCCGAGAACCTCAANCTCCTCTGGACCCCAGAATGGATCCCAGAATACTTTTGTTATGTACCCCTCGTACATTCCGAATACACATCCAAAAAGAAACAATCTCTGCCAGTTAATACCGATTTTGAATAGGATACCTGACAGAACAAGTATGTGCAGTGTGTAGAGGGGGAAAATAACCATAATACCCCAAAGATCGAATATACCTTGGGGGTGGGATGATGATAATACCTCTGCCATAGACGAGGAAAAGAATCCGAGAGTGAACCAGAGTAGAAATTTTGGTGGTG
>MTMT01000041.1 GCA_002010195.1 Archaeoglobus sp. JdFR-32 | reverse complement strand
AGGTGAACTCACAGGCGAATCACGAGGGCCCGTGGCGCAGCCTGGTTAGCGCGTTCGCCTGATAAGCGAAAGGTCCTGGGTTCGAAGCCCAGCGGGCCCATACCTTTTTTCTTGGTAGATTAATCACATGCTTAAATTTAAACCTGCTAAAATTTAACTAAGCTTAAAATTAAGATGGCTCAATCCTTTCGAGCAGATAAAGAAACCCATCAATGAAGCAAATTTTATAATTCCCCAATTAAATAAAATACAACATGGACATTAAAGAGGCTAAGAGAAAGAAGAGAAATCAGGTGTTACAAACTTTTATTGTGGCAATGATAGCTGATATTATTTCTTACTACATTATTAAAAACGCTCCTGCGGAAACAACTTGGGAGTTGATAAAGTATATATTTTCAGTTGTCGGTTATGGATGGCCGATTTCATCACCGGGTATTGTTATCATTGTTGGATGTATTACTACTCTCTTATTTCTATGGGAACTTAAAGAATATTTAGAAGGAAATTACCAAATTTGGAGAACTGGAAAATCGAAAAGCTAATAAAATGCTTTTGATTAAATAAAATATAACATGGATATTAAAGAAGCAAAGAGGAAGAAGAGAAATCAGGTATTACAGTTATTTATCGCGGCGATATTTATTGACTTATTAGTTTTGTATATTTATATAGATGCCCCTAAAGATAATATCGTGAACTTTTTAAAATATATTTTTACAGGAAAAGGGTATGGATGGGCCAGAATGCCTCCAGATGTCGTTATAATAGTTGCCTTAATAACTAATATTTGGTTTATATGGGAACTCAAAGAATATCTCCAAAGGAATTACAAACTCTGGAGAACAGGGAAATAGAAAAGCTTATATGCACACTTCTTCAGAAAAATCTCCATGTCTTCTTCTGCACTTATGGCAATCGCCATAGCAATAGATATTTTATTCACTCTTTATGTGATTGTCGTCTACATCGCCCTGTGGAGGAGCGTTATCAGCAAATTGAGAGAAGGAAAAGCTGTGGATATAAAAAAGGATGAAGCTGAGCTTAACTTTTTATTTAAGAAATATAAAGTGAGCATACCAACATTGGTTATTCTCGCCGTTGCGGCGATTCCCCTGGAGGTGCTCACATCTATATTTTCCCTGAGTGTCTTTACCGGAGTTCCCATGAGCGAGCTGTTTTACGCTTTGCTTAAGAGCATGATTGGAGCAGAAAATGCCAAGCCATAAGAGGATATTCAGCCGGGAAAGCATCAATAAGGTAGGGGATTTGTTCAAAGTGGAGACCCTTAAAGACCTGATCGAGGACCTCGCAAGGGTCGTGGTTGAGGACTTCGGCGGAGAGATAACCTGGATTGGAATTCATCCCAAGAACACGGCTAAGATGACTACCGATGCCAACAAGCATCAGATGCTCAAAGCCAGACTTCCGCATAACTGCGAGTTTATTGGGGAGGCTCTATCTTTCTCTCATCCAACAGAGAATTATTATAGACTTACCTTTAAGTGGGATGCAAACAAGATTAATTCAAAAATAAAAAGTTTTGGGGACCTGAAAATAGGCTTCACGCGCACAAAAAGTGAATTCTATATTAGGCGTGTTTTAGGAAAAAAATTCTTATTTTTAGACAAAAGTGAATACGTCCCTGTGTTAACTCAATATTTTTCAAGTAAAATAGAATCTTTACTCAAAAAATTTGAAGAGCCTGTTATTTTAAAAGCTTATTGGGGAGGATTACTAAATAAGAAGGAATTAAAGTTGGAAATAAGGGAAATTTCTGAGGTGGATTGGGCCGTACCCAACAGGAAAGAAAAAAGACGCAGGCTTCTTAGAGAGGCTATAGACTTCAACCTGAAATTTTTTGAGCTGCTGCAGGGCTATTAATTGGGGGAATGGCATTGCTGGAGAAGGTCAGAAAGGCGATAAAAAAGCTCGGTTGGAGGGATTTTATAGAGCACTGGTTTGTCATCCTTGTTTTCTCATCGCTGGTGCTGACATATTTTCTGCTGAAGCCTCTCTCCAATCTTTACTTTGAGTACGGCATCCCGAAATGGGTAGTAATCCTGCTATCCACTCTGCTGTATTTAATTGTAAGCCTGATTATAACAGTGCTGTTTGTGGTCTTTGTGGAGGGAACCGAGCCGCCAACTTACAATATACCAACCAAAAATGAGAAATGATTTTATTGTGCCTCTAGGGGAAGTAAGGAGGTGAGGATGATGAAAAAAGCTATAATTTACAGTATATCTATTGTTATGATTAGTGGGGTCTTTTCTTCAATTGGGAAAGTTTTAGGCTACTTTCTTCCTATATCAGATTATATAAGAGATTTTTTGGATCAGCAACTGGAATTAGTGATATAATAATTATGCCAATTTTTTTTGGTATGTTTATGGGTTATAGTCACGTATATCACACATTTTTTCGCAAAAGCATTTGGTGGACAGACAACATTTATAAAATTTCTAACAGCCTCGGGATTCTCATACACCCCGGTTATGTTTGGGATATTTCCAATCATTGGAGAGGTGATTGGAACTCCATGGTTCCTTATTTGCTCAGCACTTGCGCTAAGGTCAGCTCATGAGCTTACATGGGGGGAAAACCATACTAGTTTACTTCCTCACCCTTTTTACACTATTTATTGTATTTCTGCTATATTTTTTGGTTATTCCAATTTTTTAGTTTGATACTAGATTAAAGTAAGTCTTTGCAACAAATTGAAATCTATAGAAGAAAATATTTAAAAAGTTTGGTCGCAAAAATAATTTGGTAGAGGAGTGGTGGAGAAATAGAAACAAATGATTGGGGATGTAAAATGGAAAGTAAAGAAGAATTTAGGAGAAGAAAGAGGAAAGAGGTTATACAGTATACATTCGGTATTATATTTGCTTTATTTTTTATGATTTTTGTAATTCTTAAAGACGCTCCGGCTCCGTGGAGAGACCCATTAGGTTTTATTTGGTTTATATTAACCCAGCCTGAACCTGGTCCATGGGGCGGAATTTTCTTACCAAATACTTTTTGGGTAATGTTATTTATTCTAGCAATATATGTGTGGTGGATATCCCTATATGAGTATATAAAAGGGAGAGAAATATATTACGGAAAATTCTTTTTAATATGGGCTCTATTAATCATTCCATTATCAATAATATCCGTAATACTACAAGATTATGCATATTATGGGCTTTCTGACACATTAGTAACAGTAGGAATGATATTACTGTTGATTATAATTGCATTGGTATATAGTCATATTAAAGGTAAATGAAAAACCGTAACAGAACAGAAAAATTTATACTATTTTCTTTACAGAAAAGTTAGTATGGGGGATCCAATATTAATGGCAATCGCCGTAATACTTATGTTTTTGTTTATGTGGTATGTTTATGTAGTTGCAAACGCCTTTGAAAAAGGACTTGACAAAGAAGAATTTGAACTCAATTTTTTGATTGCAAAATTTACTGTTAGCAGGACAACATTGATTATAATGTTCTTCTCAGCTACGCCCATCCTACTCCTATTAATCATCTTCATTCTCAGCGCCTTTTCGGGAGAACCAATGGAGGATTTAGCAGTATATTTTATTGATAGATTTGTTCAAAATCTAAGGTAATAAATGCTTATGTTTCTACCTCCTACATTCTTTAACTAAGATAACAAAAATATATAAAAAGGAAAATACCGGTGCCACAAAATGGAAAGTAAGGAGGAAGTTAAAAGAAAGAAGCGGAAGGAAGTTATTCAGTTAACATTTGTGGCTATGCTTATGTCCATATTAATTGCGGTTCTTGTAGGTATGAATATTATTATTGAAGATGCTCCTGC
>MTMT01000014.1 GCA_002010195.1 Archaeoglobus sp. JdFR-32 | reverse complement strand
ATGCTACCGCCCATTGCTATCCCTTCCCCCCTAAGCTATTCATACTCTATCGTTGCGGGAGGTTTCGGAGTGATGTCATATACAACCCTCGAGACCTCGGGGATTTCCCCCGTTATCCTCAGTGCAATCCTTCTCAGAACATTGTAATCCACACTCAGCGGGTCGGCAGTCATACCATCCCTCGAACCGACCGCTCTGACCGAGATAATGTATCCCCAAACTCTATTGTCTCCTTTAACACCCGTAGCTTTCCCCACAAGTGCTGCAAAACACTGCCATTTCTCGTAATCCTTAAGCTCTTCCTCAACAATAGCGTTTGCTTTTCTTACGACCTCCACCTTTTCCGGAGTAACCTCACCAACAATTCTAACCGCAAGTCCGGGTCCCGGAAATGGCATTCTTTCGGAGATCTCATTCGGTAACCCAAGATACCTTGCCACCTCCCTAACCTCATCTTTGTACAGCTCTCTCAGTGGTTCAACAACTCCTTCGAACTCATAATCTATAGGAAAACCCCCAACATTGTGATGGCTTTTTATACCGCCCTGACTCTCGATTATGTCAGGGTAGATCGTCCCCTGGATAAGGTACTTCGCACCGTACTCCTTCGCAATTCTCTCAAAGATTCTGACAAACAGCTCACCTATGACCTTTCTTTTCTCTTCCGGGTCTTCAACACCTTTCAAAGCTGATAGAAACTCGTCTCTTGCGGAGACAAATACGAGATTCATATCCTCGAATATTTCCTTTATCCTCTCCGGCTCACCGAGCCTCATTAAACCCGTATCAACGAACACAGGAATGAGATTCTTCCCAATCGCTTTGTAGCCGAGCACTGTGCAGACGCTACTATCCACTCCTCCTGAAAGAGCTATTATCGCTTTACTATCCCCTACAATGTTTCTGATTTCCTGAATTGCATTCTCAACAAATTTTTCTGGTTTGACCATCTCATACACCTCTCATCTGTTTTCAAGGGAGTACTCAAGTGCACTCTTCACGAATCCGGCAAAGGGTGGTGATGGAGAGTAGGGACGGGACTTGAATTCGGGATGGAACTGAGTTGCAACAAAAAATCTTTTACTAGGAAGCTCAAGACACTCCATTCTCCTACCGTTATCGGAATATCCTGAAAACACCATTCCAGCATTTTCAAATTCCGGAATGTACTCTGGATTTACCTCATATCTGTGTCTGTGTCTCTCATATATCTTGTCCCGGTTGTACAGTTGGTAAACTATCGTTCCCTTCTTCAGAGTCACCTCTATGTCTCCTAACCTCATCGTTCCACCCATCTTGTCGATCTCCCTCTGCTCCGGCAGTAAGTCTATAACCGGGTGAGGTGTATCCGAGAGCTCGCTTGAGTTCGCATTCTCAAGCCCAAGTACATTCCTTGCGAATTCAACAACCGCAAGCTGGAAACCAAAGCAGATCCCGAGGAATGGTATATCGTTCTCTCTGGCATATGTTATCGCCAGAATCTTACCCTCACTCCCTCTGTGTCCAAATCCTCCGGGCACAAGTATTCCGTCAACATCGAACTGGAAGTCTTCAAACCTTTCGAGTTCTTCACTATCGATAAGGATCATGTTTACCTTGCAACCTGAATAAATCCCGCCATGCTTTAATGCTTCTCTGATGCTGATGTATGCATCCTTCACATGAACATACTTGCCCACAACCGCTATTGTGACCTCTCTGTCAAGGGTTTTAAGTTTTTTAACCATCTCATCCCAAGTTTTGTCATCACTCCTTCTCTCAAGCTTTAGTTTTTTGATCAGGTATTCATCAAGCTTTTCCTCCTTGAAGATTAGGGGGACTTCGTAGATTTCCTCCGCATCATGTGCACTGATTACAGCCTCCGCAGGAACATCACAGAAGAGGGCTATCTTTTTCTTTGTGGATGGTAAAAGTCTCTCCTTGCATCTCCCAACGATGACATCGGGGTGCAAACCGAGGCTTCTCAGCTCCTTCACACTGTGTTGTGTTGGTTTGGTTTTCTGCTCACCACCGGAATCAAGAGGAACAAGGGTCACATGAACGAGAACGAAGTCCTCTTCGCTTTCCTCATTGTGCATCTGCCTTATAGCCTCCAAGAAGGACATGCCCTCAATGTCACCAACAGTACCCCCTATTTCAACCAGGCATATCTCCGCATTCGTTTTCTTTGCCACACCCCTTATCCAATTCTTGATCTCATCCGTTATGTGAGGTATTATTTGTACTGTGCTCCCCAAATACTCTCCCTTCCTCTCTTTTTCAAGGACGGACATGTATATCTTCCCGGTCGTAACATTGTGCTCCCCGGTCACTTCCACACCGATAAATCTCTCGTAGTGTCCGAGATCAAGATCTACCTCCGTGCCGTCTTTCAAAACAAATACCTCACCGTGCTGGAATGGGTTCATCGTTCCCGCGTCTATATTGAGGTACGGGTCAACTTTTATCGGTACAACTCTGTACCCTATATCTCTCAGGATTCTACCGATGGATGCAGCGGTAATTCCCTTACCCAAACCACTCATAACTCCGCCCGTAACAACAATATACTTGGTCATTCCAAACACCTTCAAAGGACCTTCAAAGGATGCTTCACAGTTTTACAATCCACAAACACCTTAACCATTCCATAGACACCTAAAAATTAGACTTTCTCCCTTAATTCGGGAGGGAGCATATTTGCTATACCATCTTCAATAGGATAAACCTCACTGCACTTTTTACACTCCAAAGAGCCTTTAATAACATCCCCATTCTTCTCTTCCTCAACTGTTAACTCGAGATCTCCCTTACAAACCGGACAAGCAAGAATATCCACTATATCTTTTCTCATACATTTTCATTATTGCGGGAGTTTAAAAATTTTGAGGATAGCAAATCGAATTGTGCGATTGAGATTTTTGCTAGTCTATTGTAAAATTGATCGGAGAACTTGCAGGTTCGATTTACTAATTTTCCTTCGAATCCTCGGATTTTTCAGACTTTTTAATACTCTCAGTCCTTTTTACCGTTACCGCCCTCTTTATCTCAAAGTCCCAACTTCTTCTTGCGTGCTCCTTCCCGAGAGATTTTCTGTAATCTGCCCTCAACTGAGAATTGGCGAGCTGAATCATAAGATCATCGGATTCGTCCGGAATATCCTTTCCGGGGTACTTCTTATCGAGACCCTTGCTTTTGGAGTCTTTACGATTCTTTTTCTCTCTGCTTTCATCCTCGTCACCAAGCATATATCAATGAAGGAAGAGAGTATTTAAAAATGTATTCAGAGTGTTTAAAAAAGTATTTAAAACATCCTCTGAAATTCAATCTACATGGAAAAGGGGAGAGCATGGAAGTTTGGAGATAACATTTCCACAGATCACATCACACCGGGGAGATACTACCATCTGAGGAGCAACTTGCCCGAACTCGCAAAGCATGTTATGGAGGATGCGGATCCTGAGTTCGCCAAGAATGTGAGGGAAGGCGATTTTATAGTAGCAGGTGAGAACTTCGGGATGGGTAGCAGTAGAGAGCATGCTCCACTCGTAATAAAGCTCTCGGGTGTTTCTGCGGTAATTGCTAAATCCTTTGCAAGAATATTTTACAGGAATTCGATAAACATTGGTCTTCCCCTGCTTATAGCAGACACAGACAAGATCGATGCTGGAGACGAACTTGAAGTGGATCTCGGAAAAGGCATTATAAAAAATATAACAAAAAATGCAGAAATCAGAGCCAAACCCCTACCGGACTTCATGCTCAAGATAATCGAAAGTGGTGGACTGCTGAACTACCTGAAAAAGGAGGGCGATCTGAAGGTATGAGAAGGGTAATGGTATGCTGAAGGTATGCTGAAG
>MTMT01000026.1 GCA_002010195.1 Archaeoglobus sp. JdFR-32 | reverse complement strand
GACTATGTGCCGAGATTCTGTGCTGCGTTAAGCCTGAGCGGTGATATACAGAAGAAGGCTATCGAGATAATTAAAAAAGCAGAGGAGAAGGAACTTACCTCAGGAAGAGGTCCTACAGGAGTTGCTGCTGCAGCGATCTATATTGCATCAATTCTTGGTGGAGAGAGAAGAACTCAGAGAGAAGTTGCAGAAGTTGCTGGAGTCACAGAAGTTACGATACGAAACAGATACAAAGAGCTTGCGGAGAAGCTCGGTATTGAAATAATACTGTAAACATGTAAACATGTAAACATGTAAATGTGTGCAAACCAAACTCTAAAAACCAATAAACTCAACTTTTTTATTTTTTTTGTATGTTTTGTGCGAGTTGTAAAACAAGCTGGTGCTAAGGATTTAACACACTCCAAACCAATCAAAATAGTTATTATCTAAGCAACCAAGCTGGTTTTATGATTAGCCTCACAAAAATGCTAACGGGTAGAGCAACGGTTTCCGAGAGAATAACTTACCGCAACGATAGGAGCTACATTCCAACCCCTCTTAGAGAGCTGAGAAGAAATCTCTCTCCCGTCACGATTATCAATGTCACAGGCAGATGTAATCTCAGGTGCGTTCACTGCTATGCAAACGCGGGAAACCCAGCAAAAGGTGAGCTAACAACCGAAGAGCTCAAAAGACTAATAGATGAACTCGCGGAGCTTAGGATACCCGTGCTCCTGTTCAGCGGTGGAGAGCCACTCATGAGAGAGGACATATTCGTGCTCGGAGAGTATGCTACTAAAAAAGGAATTAAGTGCTCTTTATCCACAAACGGAACTCTAATAGATGAGGAAGTTGCTGAGAAGTTGAGGTCTGCTGGCTTTGTGTATGTCGGGGTTAGTCTTGACGGTCTAAGGGAGACCAACGACAGGTTCAGAGGGGTTAAAGGGGCTTTTGAGAGGGCTTTGAACGGGTTGACTAACGCTAAGTCCGCCGGGATTATGACCGGAGTGAGGTTCACGGTTACTAAGTACAACCTCCACGAGGTGGATGATGCAATCTCGATTGTCGCAGAGAAAGAGATTCCGAGATTTTGTTTGTACCATCTCGTTCCGTCCGGAAGGGCTGATTTCAGCATAGACATCTCACTTTCCGAGAGAAGAAGACTGATAGATTATCTATCCTCTATTTCCGTAAAACTCGTGGATGAAGGATATAACACAGAGATACTTACAGTAGATAACCCTGCAGATGGAATCTATGTCTATCTCAAGGTTAAAGAGAGGGATCCAGAGATGGCGGAGAAGATCCTTGAATTCGTCTCCCTGAGAGGTGGAGACGGAAGCGGGGAGAGGGTAGCCAACATTGACATGTACGGCTATGTCCACCCAAACCAGTTCTGGTGGGATTACTCATGCGGTAACATAAGGCAACAGCCCTTCCGGACGATATGGTTGGAACCAAAGGATGAATTGCTTATAAAGCTAAGAAGAAAGGAGGAATACCTTAGAGGTAAGTGTGGAATATGCAGATACAAAAAGGTGTGTGGTGGATTCAGGGTCAGAGCTTTGAGAGCGGGGGACTTATGGGGTGATGATCCAGATTGCTACCTTACCACGGAGGAGGTGCGGGCTTAAGCAACGCTTCGATGGCGTAGTGCATCTACTAACTGTGCAAGGTATAGGGCTACTAAAAACCGGGCAAACTAAGCATTAAGGTGTCAAACTGTAAGATCTGTTAAACTGTAAAATGCACCACTCCATTTACCTCTCTTTCCTTCACCCGTCCATCCGCGGATAACCTTTTAAGAAATGCCAAAGTTTCACTCACCGCAAGAACCTTTCCCCACGGATCGAGATCTTCAAAGCTACCCGCACTCCAGCTTATCCTGTGTGCAACCTCGATTACCCTCATCTCCCCGTCTATACACGAGTGCACCTCCTCCATTCGGGCACGGTAGTGATTCAAAAGCTCCTGAATCCTCCTGTCGGGATTCTTCACTATATCTTCGTGAGCGGGATAGATCGTATCTATCTCCATCTCGAGAAGCTTTTTGAGCGTTCGCATATGATCGCCAATAGGGTCTATGCTGTAGCCGGGATAGTAACCGACATGGGTCGTTGTAACACTCAGCACAACATCTCCGGAGAAGATCACCCCCTCATCCGGCAGGTAGAAGGCCAAGTGCCCGGGAGAGTGCCCGGGAGTGTGAACAACCCTTATCATGCCAATCNTCTCCCCATCCTCCACAACCTGAACCCTGCTCTTGGTCTCTATCTTAACCCCGGTTGAGTAGCCCACCATCTTCTTAGATGACTTAAAGAAAGAATATAACGGCTTCAAAAGCTCCATGTCTATGGAGTACTTGCCCGACCACTCAATGTACGGCCTAGCGAAATAATCCGGATCTGTATATAGCTTCAGGAAGGGTATCTCGAGAGGATGCATGTACGAGCTTACCTTCTTCCAGAGAACTATCCCTACATGATCGATGTGGTGGTGGGTTATGAGAAACTTTGTTTTGTTCAGCGGGATGTCAAGTTCCTCCAACTTGGATTTTATAATCTCTGAGTGTTTTTCCCCAACAAACCCCCCATCAACCACCGCGTACNCATCATCGTTCTCAAGTATGTAAACATTAGAGTATTCCGGGGATTTGATCGGGAGATCGAGAATTATTCTATTTACTTCCATAAGTACTCAGTTGGATTTCGAAGGATTTAAAACTTTTTTTGGAGTTGATTCGGGTGGGGGGATTCAGTAAGCCTTATTAAGGTATGCGGACAACCACATTCGGGTGTTAAGTTTGAAAAAAAAAGGCACAAGGTTCGAGAGGGAGCTTATTCACAAGCTATGGGAGAACGGTTTTGCTGCTGTAAGGTCTCCAACAAGCGGTGGTAGCATAAGCTACCCAATGCCAGACATAATAGCGGGCAACGGGAAAAAATACATTGCNATAGAAGTTAAGATGAGAAAAGCTCTCCCGCTATACATCGAAGAACAGCAGATTAAAGACCTTGCAATGTTCTCGAATCTTTTTGGTGCGGAAGCGGTGATAGGTTTAAAGCTACCTCACAAGGACTGGCGATTTTTTGAGATACAACAGCTGAAGAGGACAAAGAAAGGCTACAAAATCGACAGAGATGTGTACTATGCTGGATTCGATCTGTACGAATTGCTCGGGAAGTTAAAGCAGATGAGATTTGAGGACGAAATAGAACCGTAAGGGAAATGTGTAGGCTACAAGGGGGTTCGCTCCGTGCTCGAGAACGCGTCCTGGCTGGGCGACGTGCTGGGGGTTGGTGGGGGCTTCATTCTCTCCATATGAAGAAGTGTCCGCTTTCTGGGATTTCTCTATTTGTGTGCCTTGGTGTCACGAATGCTATTCTCGGTCTTTCGGGTAGTATCCCGCTCGGTAGTCCTCCCATTTCTTTGGCTTTTTCCCAGTCTTTTCTCGCCGCTTTTTTGGATAGGAACGGGCCGACCAGGTTTGCGGGTCCTATCGCGAGGTCGCTGCCATACTTGTTCTTGAGAGTGTTGGCGGTCTCGTCGCTCACCGGCACGGCGGTTTCTGCCCCGAACACGCCGATGCCTTCATAGGTCCAGGGCAGGACGATAGCGGCGGCCATTGCCGGTATCATCTCTTCGTAGTATTCTCTCTCGTTAGGTCTTCTCTTGGGCCATCCCGTCTCGTCCGCGTACATGGGCGAGTAGTGTGTCACGCTGTATAAGAACTTTTCGCCCCTCCATTCTTGGGATTTTCTGGATAGTATGTTGGTGGGCGCGTCGGGGTACTGGCTCATGTACTTATCGTCCATGTCGGGACGTCTAATGTTGCTGTTTATAAGGTTTGCTATTGGATGATTAAAGAATTCGTCTTTTGTGTTCACATTCTTCATTCCTAGAAGGAACGCCATACTGTGCAGTTCTCCGTGACCTGCAGCATCTCCTAT
>MTMT01000114.1 GCA_002010195.1 Archaeoglobus sp. JdFR-32 | reverse complement strand
TACCCTCCATGAGTTACCCTCCATGAGTTACCCTCCATGAGTTACTCTCCATGAGTTACCCTCCATGAGTTACCCTCCATGAGTTACCCTCCATGAGTTACTCTCCATGAGTTACCCTCCATGAGTTACCCTCCATGAGTTACTCTCAACCATCCCGGGTAAGCTAAACAATATCACAAACCAACAAAAGACCGTGTGGGATGTTGCCCGCCCTGTGGAATCCTCATCATCTCTGCTTTTTCAGAGGACTCATGGCGGACGGGCACATGTACTTATGCACAATAATTTAAAAACCTTGGGTCTGAAGGTGGGCAGTCACGGAACTGAAGAAGATTGAAGTCAGAGTTTTTAGAACCTTTATTTGAGCAAGTTTACCAAAATGGAATTTACCTCCCCGTAATCTACCCCTTCAATAAATTCTGTTTCNCCTTTNTGTTCTTTGCATTTAGCAGATAAATCCAGAAACATCCCTTCGCTAACATTACCCTCAAGAACCCTCGGTGGCAGATGGGCGATGATTGCAAACTCACCCTGCTTAAATCTACCCGAATTCGTTACTACATTCATTTTGAAACCGCAATCAACAGTACAAATCCAGAGTTTGTCAATTTTACTTCTCGAAACTATTTCCCCGCAGAAGTACCTGATAGCCTGATAAGGCTGGGATATGATGCCTCTTGAGAGCAATTTTGGGAGATTNGTCATATATTCAAGCCAGTAAATCACGGAAATTGTTACAAAATCTCTTTCAACACCTTTCAAGTCCTTGAGAATGCTCTCAGATACCTCAATAATTTTTTTCAGAACCTCAAGCTCCGTTATCTCCTTGAGTGAGATGTAGGAGTACTTCACAGTCTGGAGGTCTGATTTTAACACCCTAAGTTTTCTAACATATTCCTTCCTTCCCTGTATTTTTACAGAGTTGAACAGCTTTTCGAGTTCATCCAATCCCTTCTCAGCGAGCAGAATCCTGAAATCCTTGGATGTATCGAAATATCCACTCTCACCTGAAGCACTCATCTGACCTCACCCGAGATGATGACAACAAGCTTACTCCATAATCTGTTGGGACCCATTTCAACAAATCTGATGTTCTCAAGTCCCGCAGAATCGTACCAACTTATGCACTGTTGAGTTGAGGGGAACAGCATTACACTCTCTGCAAATCTTCTCACTACTGGATTGGATGGCTTTCTCGGTGCGAGAATCACAACCCTTCCTCCGGGTTTCGTAACTCTTGCCATCTCAGAAATTCCCTTTTTTGGGTTGGGCCAGTACTCTATACTCCCTGCGGATATGCTCGCATCAAATGTGTCGTCTTTGAACGGAAGATTCTCCGCATCACATCGTAAGTAGTTCACATTCGGTAGCCTGTCAATCGCTTTTTTCATCTGCTCTGGTGTAAGATCGACCGCAAAAATATTTTCCTGCAAAACTTTCTTCGAGATTCCATATGTCGTGAATCCCGTACCGCATCCAACCTCGAGAACTATGTCTCCATCACTCAACTCAGCCATTTCCACAACTTTTTCAAGCATTTTCTGGGAATAAAAGATGGGGTTAATTCTATCGTAAACCTTGGAAAAGTACTTGTAGAACTTTCTTGCCCTTACTTTATCCTCAAGCAGTCCCATGGAAAATCATTGTGCCTGTTTTTCTTTGAAGAACTCTGCCAAGGGTATTTTTCCGTGCTTTTCAACCTTCATGTTGATTTGTATTATATCTCTCCCTATTGTATTTCCTCTGACCGCTTTCTTCCTCCTTAAACCTTTTTCTCTCGGCTTATACCCTGCTCCACCAGCGAGCAAGATTTTTTTCCTGATGTTTCCCGGAATGTCCTTCCTCATCGGTACGCCATCTTTATCGCTACCCCCACAAATTTTCAACTCATAATCGGGAGGCAGTTCCACGATTGTCCCATTAACAATATCTCCTATTTTTTTACCGATGAGCTTGTTCGCATTTGCACCGCTAATTACCTTTTGATACGCCAATCCCGTTGATGGATCAGATATTACAACCTTAAACTCCATTTTTATCACCCCTTTTAGCAAATCAGGTTTCGAGTGCTATAACCTTCAAGACTGCATTTATTATTTACTGCNATAACGCCACCATTATTCAATGCGAGAACGCCATTTGAATGCATCAGAATCCTCTCCAAATACCACAAGGGTTGATGCACAGGTTGGTTTACACAATACATGATGACACATTCCTATCTCCCCCAAAACGGATTGTCCTTCCTCTTCAGCTCAAGAAACTCCTTGAAAGCTTTCTGTGTTTCCTCACTCAGAGAGTCCAGTAGATCCTTCTCTATGACTCTCGCATGCCTTTCTGGNACATCCACATACAGAACCTCGTCCCCGTGAAGCTGTCTGCCTATGGTAACTCCGTCGATGGAGATCGCCAGTTCATCCCCTTCATTAGCCACCGCAACATTCTCTCCTTCCTTCTGCATACTTCTAACAGTTCCTGCGGGAGTTCCATCCTCCTTCAACAACTTACAGTCTCTTTTCAGCTCACCAGCAAGGACCCTAACACCAATTACAGCGGGTCTGCTCCTTCTGAAAATGAACTCCTTAAGTAGCTTTATTTTGGCAGGTTTAACGAGCTCTTCAACCTTTTGCTTCTCCCTCAACCTTTTTTCTTCCTCCCTCCACTTCACGAAGTTATCTATGAGACTGTAAATTATCTCATCCAGAAATATTCTGACACCGTACTTTCTAGCCTCTTCTTCAACTCCCTGCAATGTTTTAACACNAAAACCGATTATCACCCTGTTCAGTTCATCCCTATTGGCTATAGCTTCAATTACATCTCTCTTATCGATGTCTCCAACCTCTGCCTTTTTGATCTTAATTCCTTCTCCCTTGAGCTCATTGATAAGTGCCTCAAGCGATCCAAGGGTGTCAGTTTTTAGAATTACCCCTTCCTCATCCGTTTTAATCTCAATATCCTCGTACTCCTTAGCCAACCTTTCTTTGAATTCCTTCAGATCCTCATCCGTTTCAACTGCCTCAAATTCACTTCCCGCCAGCACTCCCTCCAAGTTCCCCGCAATCAGCTTTATTCCCGCTGCAGCGGTAACACTTTTCACACTTCTGAACTTGCTCTCAATCCTTATCTCCTGAGAGGGTCTCGGCTTCAATATCCCTTTAACATGTGTGACTATCACCTCATCCCTGCTTGCAATGGCAATTCTATCTCCAACATGCAATGTCCCATCGTACAAGATTACATCGCATGTGGTCCCCATTCCCTTCTCCTCTTTTATCTCAAGAATCGTTCCCTTAGCTTTTCCTGATACATGCAGTTTAAGGCTTTCTTCAAGATACCTCTGAGCAAGCCCAACGAGAACAAGAAGAAGCTCCGGAATTCCTTCTCCTTTCAATGCTGACACAGGTATAATTGCCACATTTCTCGTAAAATCTCTAATCCTGTCGAATCTCTCGGCAGAAAAACCGTGCTCATACAATTTTGCTATCAGCTCATAGATTCTGTTATCAAGCCTTTTTTTCGCAACATCTTCTTGTTGGTTGTAGCTGAGAAGNAACGGTGCGAACTCTTTGGACTGCCACCCCGGAATCTTGTCTATCTTGTTCGCTGCGACAACAAAAGGTGTTTTGAATGTTTTCAAGATCGAGATAGCTTCCTCGGTTTGAGGCTTAAACCCCTCATTTACATCCACTATGAGGATCGCCAGATCTGCAAGAGCTCCACCTCTTTTCCTGAGGTTAGTAAAGGCTTTGTGACCGGGGGTATCGATGAACAGAAGCCCCGGAATGTCCACATCTTTCTTCCACAACCCCTNACATATATCCTTTATCATCGAGATCGGAACTTCCGTCGCACCTATATGCTGGGTGATGCCTCCGGCTTCCTTCGCTGTAACCCTTCCTCTCCTTATTTTATCGAGGAGGGTTGTCTTACCGTGATCAACATGTCCCAGCACGGAGACTATCGGAGTTCTTAAAGCCCGATGCTTATTTTTCGATGACTTTTTCGATGACATTTTT
>MTMT01000063.1 GCA_002010195.1 Archaeoglobus sp. JdFR-32 | reverse complement strand
CTAAAACAAACATTTCTAACTCTCTCTCATTGAAGAACTTGGGAATGTTTCCATCTTTTAAATCTTTCAAGATTTTCGCTATTTCTTTCATCAGTTTTTTTCCCTTGGCGATACTATCAAACCCCCTCAATTAACTCTGGTTCTTCAAATCCCTCTCCATCTCCTTCAATTCCCTATCCTCCCCCCACCCCTCCTTATACACTCTCTCGATCTCTTCAAGCAGCTCAAGGATTCTTCTGCCCGTATCTGTGAGAGTGTAGACTTTCCTCTTTCGTGATGAGTTTTTAGGGGACCCAAGAACCTCTTTAATTAACGAAACCTCCAGAAGTTCACCAAGTCTTTTATTAAAATTCGGGGTTGAAAGTGGAGTTATTTTATTTAGTTCAGTAAATGTCTTATCTCCGCTACCAAGGGCTCTCAAAATTTTGAATGTCGCAAAATCGATGTAGTCGAGGATGTGCTCTTTTTTCCTTGGCATTTGATATTCTTCTGAAAATAATTAATAAAAATCATTCTAACTTTTTCATTAGTTACTGATTTTTTAATACTCAGACTTATCTTAAGGAAAGTTTTAAATAATATTAGTTATGATAACATAAATAACTGATGAAAAGGTGAGTAGCATGGCAGAGGAAAGTAAACCCGTTTTGCTGAAAGTCCCGCCCGGGATGTACAAACAAATAGTGAAACTCTGCGAACAGGGCCTCTACAGAAACCCCGCCGACTTCTTCTATGTCGCCGGCCAAAAGGAACTCTCCAGAATGGAGGAGAGGGCAAGGATCCACGAGATGCTTCAGAAGTTCAAAGAACATCAGGAAGACTGTGAAGTGCTTGCTGATGCGGAGGTGGTTTGATGCCTGAAAAAGGCTTCTGTGACAATCAAAGGAGTTACTGGTTCAGCGAAAGAGTGGACAGCGATTTTCAGCCAGAAGAGTGTGGAATGAGAAAATGCGGGAGTTGCATCTATTTTGTCAGCGACATGCAGCTCAAGTATGAGGCTGAAAGAGCCGATGATGGGTTCGAGAGATTAAAAGAGGTGATTGCCTGATGCCCTGCAATGATCCCAAGCCTTTGGATCCGGCAACCTACGGCTACTGGAGCGCCTGCTCTGTCAGAAATGGGGGGTGGTGAACATGCCTGATAAAAAAACCAGCTATGACTTACCCACTTTCTTTCTCCCTGAACATCTCATTGACTTTTTTAGCCACCAGTTCGTAAACGGTTTCCTTCAGCCATTCCTCATCAGCTCCGGTGATGAAGTAGATTGGTGTTTTCCTATCAAGCTTTGCAACAACAATGAGCCCATCCCCTGGGATTACATCAATCTGAACTTCTTCACCACTCTCAAAGCCCATCAGTTCAACGATCTTCTTTTTCAGGTATATTCTACCGGCGCCCTTACTATCTATGAAGACCTTGCCAGTGAANCTCAGGATGTCTTTCTCTGCCATATTCTACCACCGGAAGACAACATGAAAAACTTTTCTTTGAGTGGTCGANNTGGTAGANAGTGGTCGAAAAGTTTAAGTATTGGTGGTCGAAATGGTAGATAGTGGTAACATGGTTGAGGTTGGAAGATATTATAAAGACGGAAAGGGAGCTGGACGGGTTTATATCCCGAAAAAACTTGCAGAAAAGCTCTGTTTCAAGAGTGGAGAGAGAATAATCATCAAAGTCACTCAGAGCTGTATCGAAATTAGAAAGCTGGACGAGGTGACCACCTGATGTCCTGCAATGATCCCAAGCCCTTGAATCCATCTTATGATCTCTCTAACGCCTACGTAATCCCTTTGATGGAGCACAGAATTACACACTACTTTGGGATCTCCCCCAACCGCAAAGAGACCATTTCGAAAAGAAATAAAAAATTAAATCAAAGCAACTTAATAAACTCCTCAACACTTAACCCAGCTTGCTTCAGTATTATTCTGAGAGTTCCTTTCTTAAGTGATGGATGCAATGGAACAGTAACCTTAATCGTTCCTTTGTCGGTCTTTTTCTCCATTCGAACATGGCTTCCCTTCTGCCTTACAGCTCTGAACCCAGCCTTGGATAAAGCCTTAATTGTCTCTTCACCGGAAACTACAGGAAGTTTCAAAAAAATCACCGAATTTGGAGATACCTCATACAGAAATCTCTACAACCTCGGCCTTCTTACCTCTGATTTCCGTCTCGATTTGAGCATCATCAATATCCAGATAGACCTCGATAGCCTCTCTGATGTTTTCGATAGCCTCTTCTCGGGTCTCACCCTGAGAGACACATCCCGGGAGAGAGGGAACATAAACGACATAGCCGCCCTCTTCAGCCTCTTCAAGGATGACCTTGAATTTCATGTTTTAGAATTGGATAAAGAAGTTGAAAAGAGTTTCGCATCAAGAAGGTCAGAGCTTTGTAACAATGATTCTGTTCTCCTCAGGAAGTACCTCGACTCTGACCTCCTCGCCGTGCTTGAAATCCAGAACCTCCATCACCCTCTTTTTGAGATACAGTCTTCCCGCACCATCTTTATCTATGTAGATCCTTCCAACCGTTACAAAACTGGACATAGCTGTTCATTGCCTAACAAGAATTTCAGGATTTCTAATCTGTACATAGTTATACAGAACCGTAAGGTTTCTAACCTTACAAATCCTTACATAAATGGAAAGAGGGTGGGAGGTTAGATGATGGTTGGAGTGGGTAGAATTTACCGTGATAAAGACCAAGCAGGACGCCTATATATCCCAAAGAAACTGATGGAACAGTTAAACTTTGAAAACGGGGAACAAGTACTCATCAAAGTTGAAGAAGGACGATTTGAAGTTAAAAAACTACAAGAGGTGATTTCCTAATGTCCACCACTCTTCTCCAAGAACCAAAATCAGCAACTGAACAAAGAGACTTCGACAGCCTTATCGAGAAGTTCCTCGACTGGTGGGAGAGCGTTCCGGACTTCGCAAAGCGCAAAGAGCCGGCAGAGGTGTTGATCCTCGTATTCTTCTCGCAGATGTACAGGGAGCAGTTCCTGNAGGAGGTAACCGCTTGATGACAAGCGGGAGCTGGCTGACATAATCAAAGCACTGGGTGAGAGGGATGACTAAACAGACCGTTAAACAAAACCATGAAGCCAGCCAGCGGGAGACAGCCTTTTCTCCTCCTGATTACAGCCCACTTGGTTGTAGCCCACACCCTCCTATTCACCCCCTTTCCCTTACCGCCCGAAACTGGCTNGTTTCAGGAGAGGTGATATCATGATCTCCTGCTCTTGCGGAAACAAAGGCTGCTTCGAAGTCGATGGTACCTCAGCCATCTGCTGTCACTGTGGTAACATCATCAACACAGGAGGTGCTTACCGTGGCTAAACAGGTGTCCCTCTCCGAGTACGCAGGAGATGGAGGCTTCGACCGCTATATGGATGTGATNAGAGAGAANCAGGACTTNGAGTTCCTCCGCATGATNGCCATCCACATCGCAATGGAGCGGGGCAGAGTAACAGCTGACGACCTCCGCGAATACTGTGAGAACTACAACATCGAGATCCGAAAAGACAGACGGATATACGGTGCTGTCCTCGCACACCTGCAGAGAGAGGGCTTCCTGAGAAAAGCAGGCTATGTTCCAAGCAAAGTCCCCACGAGCCACGGTCGCCCCATAGCCGAGTTTGTTCTTGCAAGAGGTTTTAGGAGCTTTAGCAGGAGGTTTTAAGATGTCAGATCTGAGGTGGAAAATACCTGAGTTTGTAGGTCTGATAGAGGACAGAAACGGTGAGATAAAGCTCTCAAGGAGTGAGTTCAAAGCTGTATTCGACAGCATCAGACCCGACAGCATAGAGTGCATCACCGAGATCCTTTANCTCTTCGCAGACGCAATTGCCAACGGCAGAAGAGTTGAGGAGCTTGTGACTGCTGAAAACGGGAAGGTTGCTGTTATCCTTCGGATCCNNGATGAGNGTATGGAGAGGCGAGAATCGAAGAGAGTGATTTCAAGGCTGTAACGGATGCTACATCTAAATACGAATACACGATAGATAAAGAGGGCGATCAAATACTGGTAACTTACAAACCAAATGGTAATGTGATCGAGTTCCCTTTCTCCAAAGTCAAACAGCTTTACGATCTCATG
>MTMT01000095.1 GCA_002010195.1 Archaeoglobus sp. JdFR-32 | reverse complement strand
TATGTCGAGTTCGAGTATTGGGTTATTCCTTAGTTGATCTGGTGTCGGGAACGCGTCGAAGAAGATTACCAGCCCCTCCTGTTTTTGGGTTCCGAAGATTTCGACTAACTCTTTGACAGATACCGTTGTGACACCCACGTCTACATTCATGCTGTCCATTTTCTCTAGTTCGTCGAATTTTCTCTCGAAAAGTTCCTGGGTTACGGCAATAGCGAGATAATAGTCCTCCGGAACTTTTTCCGCGCTAATTTTCTCCCTTTTCGCGATTCTCTTCTTTACCTCCATTTTTATTTCCTCGAATTCTCTCAGAATTTCTTCTCCCCTCCTTTCCGCAAGAATGCTGAATGCGTAATGCTTCGCCACACCTTTCAAAGCTGATCCGGAAATGTAGGGAACCCCGTAGTTCCTATGAAGTCTAATGGAAGTCTCATAAACACTTTCGTCGCCCAAACCGATGATTAAGCGGGATTTTGTTTTTAAGTTTAGGATGAAATCTTCTGGATCTAAGCCACTCTCCCTAAGCTTAACCTCCCAAAGAGATTTCTGGAGGCTATAAAACCTTTCGTAGTCTGAGAGGGCTTCGGGAGACAGCAATATTCTGTATCCGAAAGTGTTCACTCTTGGTTTGAACAATCTGCTACCTTCTTTTTCTTCGGTAAACGGTACGAGCTTATCTAATTGGAGAGACAGATTGTCAATTTCATTCCAATATCTCTTGGTAATGTCTCTGAGGTATGCGGGAACGTAGAATTTAACCATTTTCATTCCTCCTTTTCAAGCATGGCATCAGCAAAGCGTTTCATCCAGCTGAGCAGAAACAGAGCTTCACGAGTCAGTTGTAAGACTCTTAAGATGTCGGCACTTTTGAGTATGAACTGCAGGGGATCTTCTCTGTTTGTTAGCCCTCTCCCACAGTTTGNCCCCTCTGCAAGCCACTTTGAGATGTGATAAAACAAGTAAGCGTAAGCAACCCTCTCTGATTTATTTTCAAATTTATTTTCTTGTCCTGCTTTGTACTTTTCGATTTCCTTTCCGACCACTACATATGTTGTATTGTCCCTCATTTTCATCTTTGAAAGGTAGAAGGCAAGCGTTGCAGGTAGTCCGTTGGAGAGCATCATTATTGGCGCACTTTTGACGTATGTAGAGTACTTTTTCTGAACTTCTGGTGATTTATCTTCTTTTACTTCAGAAACAGCACTGAATGCGAACTTAGCCCTTTCGTGCTCCAGAACCTTCATGAGTCATCACCTTAAGTTTCACGAAACCTTTACCCACAGTCTCATTTCCGCCAACCTGAACGAATTTCCCACCAAAGCTCATGAGTTCCTTCACAATGTCTTTTGCTGTAGATAATCCATCAATAGTCCTTTTCGGCTTTCCAACCGCTATGACTGAATACAACAGCGTGTCGCTCGGCAGATACTCTTCGTACCAAAGAGCACCGCTGTCGACCGTTCCTGTCTCGGATTTAATTCTGAGTCTCGCAACGACTTCAGTAGCCGTCTGAACGAAGTTCGTGAAAACATCATTGTGTACAACTGCAATTTTACTTTTATCAATGCTGATAGGTGAAATCATGGATATAGTCTTCGTAAGACTTGATATATATTCGTCATCACCTTCTACGTTTAGAACTATATCCTCTATGACAATCTCTTTCTGGTTTATCTTTATTGATGAGTTCTCTGATACAACAGCACGGTCTTCATTTACAGGAGGTACTTCAAAGTCGTTAGCTACACCTAAAAACTCTAAATCTCTCTTCAATCTTTCAAGCACAAGTGGACAAGTAACATAGGCAAAAACACCCTTTAAACTCCTCACCGGAAACAGCAGAATTTTGGCATCTCCAACGCTTATTGCTCCAGCATGCTCATGTGCTCTGTCAGTTGGAGGTCCAAATATGATTTCTGTATTCCCCTTATTCTTCGAGAGCTTCTCGTAAGCCCGTCTCAAAACTCCCTTCAAGCTCTGCCCCCAGATCATCGGAAAGCCCGTGTGTCTCTCCCTCTGAATCGGCAGATCTATAACACTCAGCTCCGCTCCACTTCCAGCATGCACCGGAGTTATACTATATAATCCAAAAATAACTGCCTTTTCAAACATCTTAATCTCCTCCCTCTATTTCGTTCAACAGCTTTTCAAAAGCGAGTTTAATTTTCAGAATGTCTTTATCAACGGTCAGCCATACAACTTCCCAATCTACACCGAAATAAGTGTGTATCAACTTGTCCCTCATACCAGCGATCGCTCTCCAAGGGTTCTCCGGGTGCCTGATGTAATCCCCATCTGTTCTCATACTTAAACGACCTCTTTCAAAACTTGCTCTCTTATATTTGGTTTAAGTGTCCCTTTCATGATCAAATCGACCTTAACACCTAAGAACTCAATAAGGTAGTTTTCAAGCTCAATGAATTCGAGTAGCGTTGGAGTTTTCTCGAATCCTACCAACACGTCAACATCATTACTCCATTTTTGCTCTCCTCTAACGTATGATCCGAAGATGCCGATCTCTTTAACTTTGAATTTCTCTTTTACGTGACTTTTATGTTCAATTAATATCTTTCTGATATCCTTAATATCAACCATTCCTCCTCCCCCACATCGATTTAATTGACAATCCGGCAATCTCTTCAAGACCCTCATAAGAGAGCAGTACTTTCTCTCCATCAATTCTTACATGAATTCGATCACTGATCAGACCTGAATGAGCTATGAAGTTTCTTGGATCGATTTTTTCGTTCCTTACAAAGTTTTTATCTTCTGCAAAGTTGTAAATATCAAGATAAAGTAATCTTTCTCCATTTCTAAGCCTTTCTTTTATCTCTCCCTCTTTTTTATTTGCCCTTCTGACAACACCAGATATCAGCCTGACATCACGCTTGGTGATTATCTCCAAACGGGCGATTTTTTTGAACACTCGTTCGATTAAGTCTTCTAACACATCCATAGACACTTCATTTCTTGGTAAGTCTCTAAACAACTCATGTGATGAGTCAAAACATCTTACCAAGTAGCATAACTTTGATAACGTTTTGAAGTCTTTGGAAAAACTCTCGTTTCGTTTAACACTCCCGTTTTTGACTTCAATATTTTCAAAGAACCTTTTCAACTCGTTATCGATGGATGCTTTCAAGTCGTTTAGTCTTGGATAAAAAGTGGTAAAGACAAGTGGAAAACCATTAATCAACGAACTTATGAATGCCGAAAGCTTCGCATCTTCTACTTCGGAGTAAATGGGTTTCGGACGCACCAATCTGTCTTCGACAACCCTTATGCGAAGGATCGTTTCGGAAACGACAGTTTCTTTTTCTTCTTTCGAGAATCCCTGCGGATAAGGTTCCGAATTTAAAACGATGAATTTGCAGTCATTTACAAAGGCTGCGAGACCAAGAAGATTGTTTAAAGCCCTATATAAGAGGGTTGGCATAAAATTTATTCCATGGGTTAAATCAAGATAGATCTCCATGTTACTGGTGGGTAGCTCTCTCGATAGCTCGTAGAGGGAATAGTTGTAAAAATCGAGTATGTCTCCTTCAATTTTGATATTTTTGAATAATCCTACACCAGGTACTACAACGATCTTTAATTTCCCACTATTGATCATTCCCATCAAATTTGGACAGTCCGCAGCTAATTCATTTTCCAAAAACCACCTAACTCTACTCTCAACATCCTTTACCACATCCGAATAACTCGAGAACTTCTTTGCCTCCATATTTGATTTTCCTTTTATTTTGATGTTGGCAAGTGTGTCGAGGACAAATATTATCACTCTTTCAGGTCTCAAAGACTCTATCAAAATTGGTAATGTACTTGAGCTCTTCATTCTGTAGTTACCAAATTCGTAAGTTATTGGTTCCCATTGAATTGGGTTGCCCCACGGAGCTATCAGCACTCTCTCGACCATTCACCACACTCCCAGAAAACACAGCCCATAACCGAGTTTCGTCAGCTTTCCGAGTTTAATGTACGGCTTTTTGGTATTTAGCTTACCATCAAACTCGATAAAGTATACTGAGCCTGCAGGTATTGCATACCTTGTCGGTTTTGGCTTTTTTGCGACGTAATCCCAGCCACTAAAGGATAGAGGTTTTCCAGTGAGTGATGCCACGACCTCAACTTTTTTGACCTCTAATTTCTC
>MTMT01000028.1 GCA_002010195.1 Archaeoglobus sp. JdFR-32 | reverse complement strand
CTCTGAGCAATACACTTCCGAACCCTCCTCTGAATTTGTTTCCGAGCCAGTAGGGTAGGCTATATCGGGGAAAATTCAGGGTTGCTTTTAGTTTTGTTAGTTTAAGTGAGAATCTCATGTAATTTATTTAAAAATCTCTTCGTATTTAATCCATACTATTCGCATCATTAATATATCACTATCAAAAAATTTATTAATTTTCACATGAAGTCATTATCGATGTTTGAATCTGAGTTTGAATTTGAGGCTATAACACCTATATTTATGGGAGGTGCTGATCAGAGTAGAGCTGAAATTCGGGCATCATCGATCAAGGGATTGATGAGGTGGTGGTTCAGGGCTTTAGCTGGGAGCTATTTCGGCGATGACGTTGAGGGGTTGAGGAAAGCTGAGGAGTACGTTTTTGGGAGTACGGGAAGAAAGAGTGGAGTTATTGTCGAAATATCCGATATAAAAGGAACCAAGCACAGATTAATAAATAAGGTTACAAAAGACAAAAGAGGCAAAATTAAACCCATACTTAATGAAAAATCCATGATTTTACCTTTGCCATATCTATTCTTTCCGATTAAAATGTATGCCGATGAGCTAATAAAAGAATTTCAAGTGATTTACAAAGGAAATGTTGATAAAATCAATACCGCGCTAAATTATGAAAATATATATTTTTATCCTCCAAAAACAAAATTTAAAATAGTGTTGACTAGTTACGATGAAAAAGCGTTTAAATTGTCATTACTTTCTCTTTGGACTTTGCTTACGTTAGGCGGTATTGGATTTAGGAACAGAAGGGGAATGGGTTGTTTAAAAATTACTGACACCGCAATTAGAGTAAATGGACGAAAAATCGATTTAGAAAAGTATTTAGGAATACGAACTACTTTTAAAACAAGGGATGAATTTAAGATATCAATAGAAAATGCAATAGAAAATGTTGGTAATTTGCTAAAAAGAGCTAAAAAGTATGAAATCTGCTCGTATCCTGTTTTAAGTGAGATCAGTTCAAGTATTGGTATTGTAAGGGCTAAAGGAGATAAAAGCAATTCTGAAAGTCTACTCAAGATGTTTGAAGAAAAATATTCGGAATTTAGGAGAAGGATCAATAGAGATGTTAATCGTAAAAAATCGAGAATGGTCTTTGGTCTTCCTTTCGTAGTCAGAAAAAGAATTAGAAATAGGTGGATTACATTACTCGCAATAACGGATAGAAGAGCTTCGCCAATTATCGTAGGGATTATTGAAATCGGCAACGAGCAATATCTTAGAATCGTAAAATTTAGAACGAAACAATTTCATCCTAAGGTAGATAGTGTTAATTGGGGATTAATACACCAATTAGGAATTGAATTAAACGAGGAGCAAATTTTTGGATCTTTGGAGGTGTTCAAATGAACTCAGATGAATTCTGGAAAAACAAGATCCGAGCATTCCTTCACGATCCTCCTGACAAGGTGTTCGAGCTAAAAACTCATGAAAAGAGAAGAATAAAAGAAATTCTTGGAAATTTGATGCCAAGCAAAAGTATAAAAAGAAAAATAAAAACTGCAGACACTCAGGCGTCTTCTCTCCAGAGAATAGATCTCGAAAAGTCAAAAGACGGAAAAGAGCTCAGATCAACCTTCGATAAAGTCCACGACACAGAGAAGTACGAATACATCGGCTACCCTGTGATCAGACATCCGGTGACTGGAGAGGTCAAGGAGTTCTGCGTAATAGCTGAATCTCTTCCAGAAGTTGACAAGCCAGTCATAAATGTTAGGGAGTCAGAGAGAGACGATTACGAAAAGAAGTTTTACAGTCTACTCGACAGAATTTTGGAGGTTGAGAAGGAAACTTTCAGTAAGCTGGTAAAGTCCGGTGGAAGTAAAGAGGATTATCTGAGAATCTGGACATTTTACGAGGATGAACTCAAAAATGCACTAAAATCGGAGTTTTCAGAAAGTTTCGCTGAAGAGTTCGTTAACCTTCCAGCTTACACCCTCAGCCCGGACCATACGCTTTTTGATCACGCCGATGCGACTTCTGCTATTTACGGTGCAGAGTGCAATGGTAGAAAGCCCGTACTTTTGCTTTTCAAGTTAAACCCCGTCCAGAAGTTCATAGCGAATTCGAGAAAAGAAAAGGATCTGTGGGCAGCAAGTCACATCCTCGCAGCTTTGACCTTCAGCGCGATTTGCGCAATCGTTGAAAAATTTGGTCCAGATGCTGTGATTTACCCCCACTTGAGGAGTAATCCCTTTTTCCGTGCCTGGATTTTCTCGAAAGGAATACATGATTCAAAACCAGAGCCTAAGACTCTCTCGGCAGCTACAGTCCCTAACAAGTTCTTCGCCATCGTCGGCATAGAAAATGAAGGAGAACTTGACGAGCTAGAAAAAGAGGTCAGTGAAAACGTTAACGGAATGCTTGAAGAGCTGTTCGATTCGGTCTGGAGCGAGGTCTGGGATGGTGTCGTGGCTAAAATTTCGAAGAAACTGGAAGAAGAAATCGAAAAGTGTAGCGACGAAAAAAGAAAAATCTCCCTCGAAAACGAGTTAAAAGAAGTTCTTGAGTATCGGAGCAACAAAAAGGAGCTACACAGGGAAATTCTGCTCAGCCACTTCAACTCAACTCTGAGCTTTCTGAAAGTCCCAGAAATCGATCTCTCAGGTGATAAGGAAGATGCATACGCCAAGCTCAAAGAGTTCGTTAAAAGTCTGAACCTGCCGAAAGACATCGAAAGGAAAAATCTTGGGTGGCTTGAGATGCTGGAGAAAGTTGAGGCAAGCGACAACAAACCGTCGAAGTACGACCTCTACTCCCTTTATTACGAAATTCTGCTCGAACTGAACGCGATCAAGTCTGCGAAGTTTGTAAAACCAGCGGAGCCTTCAGGATTCAAGTGCACTCTCTGCGGTGAACATCTGGCGATAGGCGGTGAGAGCGAGCAGTTCATGAAAGAACTGTGGAAGAAAATCCACAGAGAATTGCCTGGATACTTGAGAGAGAATGAACGCTTATGTGCCATGTGTCTTGTGAAAAGGTTTTATCCAAAATTCCTTCGAGAACTCGAACTTTTTGAAAAAATCGATTCTAAAGAAATTGTTCCAAAAACGGAGAGTGTAAGCGAAGTAGCTATGTGCAAAAATACGAAAGCTGGGATTGCTTGGAAAGACATCTACGACCATCTACGTGATGAAAAGAATTTGGATAAGCTACTATCAGGTGTAGCAACTGAAAAACATGAGAATCTCAAAGCGAAGCTAAAAGAACTAAAGAGCCTAATCAAAAAATTGATCGCCAATGTCGAAGACCAACTCAAAAAACAGCCATATTCGGATGTTTTTCTTAAGAACCTCCACAAGAATTTCAGCAACGAGGTCCTTTACATCGAAAACCTTCGGGATACTAAATCTCTGCTCGACACACTCGGCTTTAAGACTTTGGATAGCGTTAATATTGATGAAAGTTTGCTTTCTGAAGTTAGGGATAAGCTTTCAGAAATTAGCAGGCTAATAGAGGAGGAACCGCCGAAGTACTACGCTATCCTCGTGATGGATGGCGACGAGATGGGTAAGCTGCTGAGCGGGGACAAGTTGCTCGCAACAGCAAATTACCTGCATCCTGAAGTTCTGAAGAAAGTCGGAGACGATCTGAAAGTCAAAGCTGAAAATGTGAAAAGACTTGTTACTCCTGCCGCACATGCTGCGATAAGCAAGGCTGTAATGAACTTTGCTGTGAACCATGTTTTCGAGATCGTTGAAAGTAATAGAGGAACTCTCATATACGCTGGAGGAGATGATGTTCTGGCACTTCTTCCGGTTGACACCGCACTTAATACTGCTATTGAACTCGCAGATACATTCTCAAAATCATGGAGCGGTTGGGAAATCCTGCTGGGAGGGACGATAAGTGTTGGGATATTGATCGTTCACTACAGGCATCCTCTTTACGATGCGCTCGATAAAGCCAGATCTCTGCTCGAAAAAGCGAAAGATCTTGGAAGGAATTCGGTTGCTGTTGGGCTCTTGAAAAGGAGTGGAAGTTACTACGAGGCTGTGGCGAACTACGAAACTGTCAGCTATGTGAAAGCAATCGCAGAACTAATTGCCGAAAACAGGGTCTCTCCAAGAGTTCTTTACGACCTAATGAGTGTCGTGAATAAACTGCCCGGGGAAGACGAGTTAATGCAGATTGTTAAGTACGAAGCTACCAGACACGCGAAGGAAAACGATGATGCCAGATTTTTCGTATCACTGTTCAGTAACGGCGTTAGTGGTGTCAGAGNTGANTTTGAAGAGATAAACGGANTTTCCAACCNAGTCGAATTTCAGAAGTTCGTGAACGAGCTTGTTAGGAAAGGAAGAGTCAGGGAACTCAAAAAGTCGTCAGGTTTTTGCGGCTGTGATGCTGCTTACGATT
>MTMT01000094.1 GCA_002010195.1 Archaeoglobus sp. JdFR-32 | reverse complement strand
CCTAAAACCGCAACCAAACCCCTCGTCCATAACTCCTCTCCCACCGCATAGCCTTCGATGAAGCACCCCATCATCTGAATATCAGGATAATGCTCCCTGAACAACTCCACTATCTTTCGATAA
Source organism: Archaeoglobus sp. JdFR-32 (assembly GCA_002010195.1). Taxonomy (GTDB): domain Archaea; phylum Halobacteriota; class Archaeoglobi; order Archaeoglobales; family Archaeoglobaceae; genus Archaeoglobus_A. Next base: position 4,776 of record MTMT01000094.1, on the reverse strand, counting down.
TTTTTGTAAACCCCNGCTGTGAAGAACAACAACATGAAATTAGGTGTGAACGATTCTTGTATCCTCTTCAGCTTCTCTCTTAACTTGCTCCTAATTTCGTCGATGTCATCTACCGGAACATAAACTATCTCATACTCCATTTTACACCCCTTTGATCATTTTGCCAAGCTTCAGACACACAGTTTTTATATCCAGATTCCTCTTGTAAATTGAGCTCTCTTCATCCGCTATTATGCCGAGAACCGCTGTTTTTGATACGGGAATTAGAACGACAATGAGATTCTTGAACTTGAAACTTGCTTCATCAAGATTCAATGTGGAGATGGAGTGAAGCATGTTCTTTATCTGACCCTCCAACCAATATAAAACGGGTAGCAACTCCTTATCCTTTTCAGCCATCTTAACGCAAACAGGAGTGCCATCTATCAGATACAACGCAACCATCTTTATCCCTTCTGCGGTTACGAGATTNCCCAAGNGCTTAGGTATCTCAGAGAGCATCTCTTCACTCCTTCTTCAAGCTCAATATTTTCCTTATTGCATCTCTTGCACCGATGTTCCCAGATTCGGAGAGCTTTTCAAGCCTCTTCAGCAATTCCTCATCCAACTCATCCTTTTTGATGTCTAGTTCGTTAAGAACCTCTTCAAGGTTCACGATTTCTCTCTGCTTTCTTACCAGATCTCCGCCTTCTACAAAAACACCCACACCATCAAGTATCTTGTATGGAAANACTCCCTCCGCATGCCATGAGCCTCTGTGCTTGATGATTCTCAAAGCTCTACTGAATGCCTCCCCGTACCCAATATTCTTCAGGTGAATAACAGTATCACTGAGAAATATAGGCAGGGTCACAGAAGGGTCAGCCATATTCCCATCAAGTGGTTCCTCAACGGTCAGGATAGATGTGCCAATCTCCCTCAGCTTGTTCAAAAACCAGTTAATGTCGTTCCTATTTTCCATTCTGAAAGAAGATATCATCGGTGTAAAAGAGTCGATAACAACCCTCGTTTTCGCACCGCTCTCATCAATAAGAATGTTTAACAAATCGTTGTTAACCAAGGTTACATTTTCCGCAAAAAATTTCCTAACAGCGAGCTTNCCCTCAGCGATATAGTCCTCTACCTCTTTCCATCCTATGGCTTTGGTATGTTTTACAATCTCGTGCTCTCCAATATCAAAAGAGATGAAAATACATTTCTCACCATTCCTAATACCTTCAATCAAAAACTGAATGGATATCAGGGTTTTACCAACACCTGCAGAACCGAGCAAAACACTAACTGAGTTTGGAATTAACCCACCACCCAGCAAATCATCAAGTCCAATAACCCCCGTTCTAATTCTATTCATCATCACAATAAGAAGATTAATATAGATATAAAGGTTTTCTAATTTCTCATGATATGAAAAAATTCTTACACTTCCGATTACAAAACTTTTCCCTCATTACGACTTCATCTATCCTCTATCCCCCTCTCAGTAACCTTAAACACAGCCTCTCCTTCAGGAAGATGTGGAGAGTCTATCAATCTTGCCACTCTAAGTTCTCCTTTGCTTTTTCTGAGATAGATTCTGAATGTTGCGGTATGGGCAACAATGTGACCGCCAACAGGCTTTGTTGGATCTCCAAAAAANGTGTCTGGTTTAGCCTGAACCTGATTTGTCACAACAACTGCCGCGTTAAACAGTTCCCCGAATCTCATCAGATCGTGGAGGTGTCTGTTCAACTTCTGCTGTCTGTCTGCAAGTGTTCCTCTACCAACATACTCTGCCCTAAAATGAGACATTAGGGAGTCAACGATGATTAACCTCACGTTCTTCCCTTCCTTTTTAAGTTTGTTTGCAAGCTCCTTAGCATTATCCACAAGGAGCATTTGATGATTGGAGTTGTACGCCTGTGCGACATAAATGTTTTTAAGAACTTCATCAGGATCCAACCCCTTAGCATTAGCCATTTGAATAATCCTCTCGGGTCTAAATGTGTTTTCAGTATCAATAACAATCACGGAGCCGTTAAGACCGCCTTTGTCAGGAGGTAGCTGAACATTCACAGCAAGCTGATGACATATCTGTGTTTTACCACTCCCAAACTCTCCAAAAAGCTCAGTTATGGCTTGAGTTTCCACTCCTCCACCCAAAAGATTGTCCAGATCTTTACTTCCCGTCTTGATCTTCCCAACTTTCTTTCTTCTTTCGAGGATTAGGTCTCCGCTCTCAAAACCACCGATGTTCGCAAGCTTCCTCGCTTCAGCAATAATTTTAACAGCGGTTGATTCCCCTATCTCCGCTGCTGAACTCAGCTCGTTTGGTGATGCAACCGCTACCGCATCAACAGTGCTGTATCCAGCACTTCTTAGCTTCTCCGCAATCGCTGCCCCAACATGAGGTATGTCCTCCAAATCGATTACCTTGAAAGACTCAACAACCTCCTTTTCGGCGTTATCTTTTTTTGCATCCCCTTTATCTTTGACATTCTTAACATCCTCTGCACTCTTAGCATTCTTCTTAACATCTTCTCCTTCAGCCTTCCCCACCTTTTCAGCATTCTTCTTTTTTGCCATCAAATCCCCTCTCCTTCTCTTATCAACCTCATCAACCTGACAACCTACCGACTCCATCCTCATAAGCTTAATCCGAATCCATCCACCTTCACTACCAACCTTAGCTATCCCTTAGCACCCCTACTTTTCTCACTCTGGTGTCAACAAAATAAAGTTTTTGTGGGTATGGTGAAAGTGAGAGGAACCTGAAAAAGAGATTCCAAGCTTTTTACTAGCAAACTGAGACCAAACTTAAAGCTAAAAATAAGGACATGAGATCAAAACTCCCTTATGTATGGCAGGAGGGCGAAAACCTTTGCATCCGCAATTAGATTGTCCTCCCTGCAGTACTCGTTTGGCTGATGAGCTGTATTGTCCACNGTACTCCAAACAGCGGTTTGAAAACCAGCCTTCCTGAAAAATGCTCCGCATGTATTTCCACCCATCCCATAGACGGAGGTTTTTACCCCCCTCATCCTCTCAATAGCTTTGCTCAAGATTCTTACCACATCGGAGTCCTTCGATGTAGGTGGTGAGGATTCATTCTGTAAAACATCCAGCTCAATCTTTGCTCCGGTTTCCTTCTCGAAGTTTTCGATCTCCCTTCTCACAACATCAATCACATAGTCGTTGTTGTACTCGGGTATGATCCTGCAGTCCATGTAGCTTACATCAATTCCAGGAATCGTGTTTACATTATCCACATTCTTTTCCCTTTTGGTGGGCTCGAAGGTTGAATAAGGCGGTGAGAAGAGATAGTTCTCCTTTCCAAACTCCCTTCTTAGTCTCTCATCAATAGAGAGTATGAATCTCATTGCCATTCTGCTCGCATTCAGCCCTTTATTGGGCGTACTCGCATGTGTTTGCTCACCTATAACCTTGAACTTCAACCATAGGATGTTCTTTTCCGCTATCTCGATCATCCTACCATCTGGAGTTCCGCCGTCGGGAACTATGATTAGGTCTTCCTTTTCAAAGATTTTCCTCCTCAAAAGCTCCTGAATACCATATTTACTGCCAAGCTCCTCATCAGAGACAAAAACGAGACCAAGAGTAAAGTAGGGTTTTTCCGTTTCGAGTATGGCTTTTCCCGCAATAATTCCCGCGGTCAAGCTCTGTCCGTTGTCTTCCGCACCTCTTCCGTAGATCTTTCCATCAGCCCTATAAGCTTTAAACGGATGGGTCTTCCACAAATTTATATCTCCCTCGGGCACAACATCCATGTGGGTTACAATCCATATCGTCCGCTTCTTCTCACCCCTGATCTTAGCAATTATGTTCGGTCTGACTCCACCCTTAGCCCTTTCATCCTCTACATCAACTCTCTTAACCTCAAATCCATCCAAATGTCTCTCAATCTCCTCAGCTTTGTCGAGTTCTCCCTCCCCTCCAGATTCCGGACTAATGGCCTTGATTTCAATCATCTTGGAGAGGAGTTTTACGCCGTATTCCGCAAGCTCTTCAACCTTGTTTTCCAACACCCTCTCAATCATCATCCCATCCCAATTACTGCCTCACCTTCAGGATCTCATCAATCTTGCTCTCAAGTTTCTCAATCATCTCTGCTGTACCCTCATCTGTTGTTTGATTCTTTAAAATCTTTAACTCAGTAATAACGGGTGCGAGAATCTTAAACATCTCTCCCTCATCCTTACCATTAGCCTTTTCAACTACCTCTTCAAGCATGTTTACCTTCTTTCTCGCAACAAAATCCTTCGATAATTCTTCTTTGATTTGCTTAAACAGTTCAGCTATTCTCCTTCCCTCTTTGGTGAATTTNACCTTCCTAACTCTCCCCCTGAACTCACTCTCGATCAAGGCATTCTCTTCGAACTCACTCAATACCTTTGAGATGTAACTGTAAGGTGAGCCGACCTCCTTCGATATCCCTAGCGGATACGCCTCCTTTCCCTTTTCCTCTGCTTCCAAAATTTTCAACATGATGTCCACAGTCTTCTCGTGTAGAAACATTTTTTCGAGACTCAACCCTCTGCACCTCCTTTTTGATTTCACCGAGCCAAGGAAGTAAAAAACTTCCTTTTTTTGCTGATAAATCATTAATTATACATTACAGTGCTTATTTTTTGTCTCTCTTAAATTTTAAGATAATAAACTTTTTGGAAAAACTCCGCANACCTTCAATAAATTTATTAGCATGTTGGCAGAGTGAATGAAAAAAAAGGGTAGGTTCAAAAATGGTGGAAGACAGGAAGAAAGAGGAAAACCTCTCAGCAG
>MTMT01000016.1 GCA_002010195.1 Archaeoglobus sp. JdFR-32 | reverse complement strand
TCGTTGATTATTCTGTTCTTTTCTTCTTCAGTTAGATCGTACATTGCATATTTTACAAATTTCCAGTCTTCTTCACTCGGTATAAGCTTTTTAGCCGGTTTCATCACTTTTGGTGATTTAACTGGCTTTAGTTTTGCAAAACCGATCGTTTTAACAGGTTTTTGTTCTGTTACTTTTGGTTTGTCTGCCATCACCAGACTCACTACGCTACTTACTACAACCAAAACCAGCAACACTGTCACAGCTCTTTTCACCGCATCACCTCAAACACCTAATCCTATCCATTATTTAAACTTTTCTTTTTATATCGTTATTTACTGTTCGGGCAAATTTTAATATTCGGTATACTCCGAATTTTTAAATGAAACCGAATGGTTCGGACAACTCTGAATATTTGGTGTTGACCGAATGTAAAGAGATCTCCTCACTGCATTTTCATAAAGCTATTCAGCAACCCCTTCCTTGAACTTTCTGTACAAAAGCATTGTAAATCCGTAGGCAAAAATCAGAAAGCCGGAAAAGGCAATGCGGTCGTAGGGGATCACTTCTTTCGGAAGTACGTGCGTGAAATAAATTGTGAAGCCGATAAACAGCAGATCGATAATTCTATTCCTATCTTCCCTTTTTAGCGTTAATGTGATTTTTATGACTAGTGCAAAAAATAATACGTACAGGCTATAAACAACCACTAACAGCAGAATTCCGGTAGCATCCATACAACAACCTCTTAAAAAATTTTAAAAAATTTATCATCAAACTGTCAAACCATCAAACCCATGTCACCTCGTCGTAGTACCACTTCACCCATCTCCAGTCTCCGTCGAATTCCCAGTATCCAAAGTCCGAAAGCGCTCCAGAGACGTAGAACGCTGATGCTCCTGTTTCCGCTATTAATTCAATATCGTAGGTGTGCCCATTCTTTAAATACACATATGTCTGGCCGCTTTTTAGCACATTATCATAATACGCGTTTCCTTCGTTGTTGAATATCAACTTTTTATCTACCTCTGTTCCAGCAGTAACGTCGTAAACTCTCAAATAAATACTGATGTCATTGTCGCCGCCAAGGGCTAAAAGTCTTCCCCTCAAATAGTAGTACACCTTTACTTTAACCCAGTGGTCATCTGCAGTGTAGGTGAAACGATCCCAAACCCTTCCGTGGGCCCAGTACTCTCCATACGGCCCTTCAGCTCTTGACCACACGTGAATCTCGTTGCCGTCTATCCATGCATCGCTGTTTCCAACTCCAGAACCTCCGTGAGCCGATTCGCCACCATCAGCAGTGTAATCGGCATGATAATAGGAGTTTATGGTGACCGAGTTGGTTTCAACATCATTGGTGTTTTGATACCATATTTTACGACTTTCGATTTTTTGTAGAGCTTGGCTGTACTGTTCTTTAGCTCTCTTTGTTACCACATTATACATTTTTTGAATCTCTTCTTTTGAGTATTTTTCAGATCTTTCCTTAATCTTCGATACGTTAAAGATGTCGTTTGCAGACAGTTGTCCGTTCACGTTCTGCGATTTTTCACTACCTGCTACCACGATGCCTATTACGTTTCCCGCCATCACTAGAAGCAGCAACAGCACAACAACTTTTCTCGCCAACATCAAACCACTACTTCTCACTTATCCTCTTACTATATAAATTTTACCTTTATAACATCTTTTACTGTTCGGACAAATCTCAATATTCGGTATACTCCGAATTTTTAAATGACATCGAATGATTCGGTTGCCATCGAATATTCGGTGTTGACCGAATGTAAAAACTATCCCGAATCATTCGGAGAGTTATCGAAAAATAGAGCTGTGCGGAGAATTAAGCATGGAAGCTGTGAGAGCTTCCACCCTCGTTGCTATCTCAGCATTCTTCAGAGTTCTATTTGCCCAGAAAATGGCTGGTATGTTCGATCTAAGAGTATCCATGGCTTTTTCGCTTGTGGTGCTCTCGATTTACACCCTTGACAGGAGCTTTGACTATAAATCTAATGAGGGTTTAGCATTGTCTCTAATTTTCATGTCAGCAGCAATTTCACTCTCAGATAACCGGATAATACCATTACTAGCTTTATTCATCGGTTTCATGTACTCAAAAGGCATAAAAGGATTCAAATTGAAGAAGGGTTACGGAATAAAAAATAGCGTCACAGCCTCAACATGGGGAGCTGTTATAGCATTTTATTCCAAGATTGATGGGTTTATTATTGCTTTCTTCACAGTTAAAAGCTTTATAATAACAGTTTTAAATGATTTCAAGGATTTGGATGATGATTTGAAAAAAGGAATCAGAACCGTACCTGCGATTTTGAGAGAAAGAACGGTTTATTTCCTGCTGTTTGTACACTTCACTTTTCATGGCCTAATTTTTTGTTTTCTACCACTAATACCATATCTGTTTAGCCTGCTAGCGGGACTCTTTTGTATATGGAAAATTAAACCCAAAATTGCCCAGACAGAATTCATGATTCAATCTTTCTTGATTGAGCTAAGTAATGCTTGAAGAGTTCCATGCCCCATTCCACTGCATCTTTCGTTTTACATATGAGGATCTGAGAAGCATCGTACGAATCCTGATATAAATTCATGGTAAAACCCTTTTCAGCAACAACAAAAGTTAACCTAACGTTCTTGCATACGAACATCTCTCCTCTCCTTAAAAATTCATTCAATTCTTTTTCATTCAATTTTCTAACCCTTTCAAATACATCCTCAGCTATAATCAACTTGACCTTTTTTTTCTTTGATAGCTCGTTAAACAGCTCCGGAAACTCCTTATGGTATATGGATGCCAAACCATAGATCCAACTTGATTTCAGCAAAATATTCAGCCATTCGGGGTGAAACTCGTAGGGATTTTCTTTGATGTGAGTTTTCCCGCCGTAAAGCATGTGAATTTTGTTCAGCAGATGATCCGGTATTGGGGATAGGTCGTGCTCTCTAAGGAAATCGCCCAACCTTCCAACAACATCTAAGAATTTAATTGTATCTGAAAACTTTTCGTATGCTATCTTACCGATTTCTGTCAATCCGTACCTCNCGCCATCTTTTTTCACGAGTCCCAAATCAAAGAGAATTTTTAAGTGCGGCACTAGTGTTTGTTTTTTCAGTTTAATACTGTCAGAAATCTCTGATAAATCTTTCCAGTCTTCTAGGATCTCAAGTATCTTAAATTTAGTTGGAGAAAACGATAGAGTTTTAGTAATCTCTAACCCTATCTCCATGTGTTATGTAATTTTTATCAATATTATTTAAAGTTTTTTTAATTCCAATCATCCAACACATTAATTAGTATTCTATAATTGCAGCCTGTGATAGTATCAAAAACATTTCTTCGCTTTTCTGGGGTTTCTCTTCAAGTTTTTCTCAGACCCTTCCCAAGACCTTAGTCAAAGGCTTTTCTTTGGTCTCCCAAATCAAGAGATTATCAAATTCACCTTACAACACTCAAACCCCTCATCCTGTTTATCGCAGCAGCTAACTCCAAATCTCTAAATTCTGCAAATTCAGTAAGCGGAGCGAGAACGTCCAGTCCCTTTCTCCGAATTTCTCCCATTACAGCATCAACAACTTCCTTCAAGGTTCTCTCTCCGTCCATGTACTTCATCGCCCTGTAAATCGCATAGGCGATGCTCCTTGTTTGCTGCACCTCGAATATCTGTTCGACGCAGCTTAAATCGATCAGCTCTCCACCAAAGAGAATCGTCTTCTTCCCTTTAACGGAAATTTTTATTCCATCTCTCCTCGATTTTACTTCTAACCTCGGTACCCTTGATTTTAAATCCTTGAAATCCTCAGGAACCTCCTTTTTCCTCAATTTAAACCTNTCCGCTATCGCTTTTGCCTTCTCGGTGTAATCGTGGGGCTTGTAGTTTACCATGCAGATGACGCNGTCGGCAACATCGAAGTAGTCTCCGCTGCCACCCATGACTATGACAGTCGAAACTCCCCTCTCGAAAAGCTGTCTAACCCTGTCTATGAAGGGCGTTATCGGCTCGATCTCCTTCGGAACGAGCTCCTGCATCCTGAAATCCCGGATCATGAAGTTCGTTGCGGAGGTGTCTTCATCGATAAGCAAAACCTCAGCCCCAGCCTCGATGGCCTCGATGATGTTTGCCGCCTGCGAAGTACTCCCGCTCGCGTTTTCCGTGGAGAAGGCATTTGTGTCTTGCCCAAAGGGGAGATCGCCTATGAAGGCGGAGATGTCGACCTTCTCTATCCTTCTTCCATCCTCAGCCCTTATCTTCACCGCCGTTGGNTTGGTAACAACNAGCTCCCTACCATCTCCAGGAATGTGNTTGTAGATTCCAGCCTCCAAAGCCTTTAGCAAGGTCGATTTTCCGTGGTAGCCGCCCCCAACTATCAGCGTTACTCCCTTTCTTATCCCCATTCCCGTTACNTCTCCTCTGTTCGGCANCTCAACGGAAACCCTCAGCGAGGGAGGAGATTNGAAGGGTATCGCATCCTTCAACGGCCTCTCATCTATTCCGCTTCTTCTTGGCAAAATCGATCCGTCGGCAACGAATGCTATGAGATTCAGAGAAGGAAGCTCATCCCTAAGAAAATCCGCATCCTCAGCGATTCTTACATGCTCGAAAATTCTCTCCCTATCCAGATTTTTGAATCTTAAAGCTTCCGCGATCTTCGGAATTCTCTCGGTAAGGATCTCCTTTGCTTCAGCTGCGAGAATTCTCCTGCCTGAAGCGGGTAAGCCGACTCTGAACCTCACCTCTACCCACTCGCTATTTACGAAAGCCGAGTTTCTTTCCAGAATTTTCTGACTCGGCTTTTCCACCCTGATCAGCCCGCTGTATCCGCTCCCAGCTTTCCTGCTGTGCTTTCTTGCTTGGTCGTACAGTACTCGGGTGAGAAAATCTCTCAAAGCAATCTCCCTGCTTTTCGAGCTGAAAAGCTCGGCTGGAAACCNNGCAATTCTTTGCTGGATCCTGATTCTGACGTTGCTTGGGGTTGCGAAGGGATCTCCCTGCACGCGATCGATGAAGAGGGTAAAGCTNGGAAATTCGTAGCTACCNTTGAGAATCTGGTAGCTTTTGTAACCCTTTCCATCGATTTTTCTGAGTTTTCTTACCAGCTCATCCAATCCTAACACCTCTGCGCTGATAATCTCTCCGATAAGAAAAACTTTTTTACAGCCGAGCTTACTTTGCGGTATGCAAAT
>MTMT01000019.1 GCA_002010195.1 Archaeoglobus sp. JdFR-32 | reverse complement strand
TTTCCAGCAATCCGACCAAAAATCTTGTCTCTCTTATGTGTCGTTCTATCTTCATTAACTCTGATTCTTTTCTCAGAGTTTTTCTCTTCCAAATCTTTCTCGAAATCTTTCTCGAAATCTTTCTCGAAATCTTTCTCGAAAATGGCTTTCCTCTCACATGAAGGACAGAACATCTCTCCTTCGTATTCGAATATGGGTGTACCGCAGTCTGGACAGTGATAGGAAAGCATCTTCGCACCTTTGTAGAGTAGCTTAACAGCTTCCGAAATTTTTTTATCCTTCATGTTGTAAGGTTCGATGAACCAGTATTAAAAAATTCAGTTTTAAGAGGTGATGGCAATGGCAAAAGAAGTACCACAGGAAGTGTTAGATGTGCTTGATAGAATTATTCTTGACGACTCCGTCCCGAGAAATATCAGAAAAACTGCTGGGGAAATTAAGGAGAGTTTGCTACACGGTGAAGATTCCTTAGCGGTTCGAGCATCTTCGGCAATCTCAATACTTGAGGATATCGCCTCGGATCCAAACATTCCGATGCACGTAAGGACATTAATATGGAATGTCTCAAGTCATCTTGAGAGGATCTCAGTGGATGAGTAAAGTCATTCTCAAGAGATTGGTTTGTATTTGAAGGTTTGGGGTTTGTAACCCCTTGGATCCCATGGGTTTGAATGCTTAAATTTCAAAATCCGATATTTGGTTGACTTGCAAATCCTGTAGGTGGAGGAGTTGCTACAACCTTCATGGAGTTTGAAATCACACACTCAACAGTTTTTTATAAATCTAAAATTTAAACACTGCGGATGAGAACCTTGGAGAGAGAGATTACAAGGAAGAGCNTACATTTTCTTGGGATTCTCTACATCCCACTCTATCTTTATTTTGGAAAGGATATAACCCTGCTCGTTGTGGGATTTTTAACCATGTTATCTTTTTTGATTGAAGTACTAAGATTGAAGTTCGGCATCGATATTGTGCCAGCATTTGTCTTGTCTCCATATGAAATAAGGGGGTGGGGTGCACACCTTTACTTCGGTGTAGCAAGCGTTTTGTTGACNACTCTCCTCTCTTTCGAATCTGCGATAGTTGGGGTTACCGTCGGATGTGTTGGGGATGGATTTGCGGGAATCTTCAAATCTTTAAGGACAACAGNCCTACTAAACGCTGAAAACTTGGGAGAGTATCTCCCCTCCCTTGCGATGTTTGTATCATCGTTCATCGTGCTGTATTTCGTGAGCATGCTTGCAGTCTCACTCGATCTAAGAGTACTTATGATTTCGTGCATTGCGGGAACTATAATAGAGAGAAAAGCAATAAAATACAGAGATTATTACTTAAACGATAACCTAACTGTACCTTTGGTTTCTGGCTTATTTTACCAGCTACTTTCCTAATCTCCAGTGGAAATAAGGGGGGACGGGATGATTAATNATTAAGTTATGGGGTGGTTGTGATGTGGATGCATGATTGTAGATGTTGGAAATAGAAACCTTCACAGCTCGATGTAGGTTGCATCGATTATACCATCAAGTCTAATCATCTCGTTGAGAACCTCTCTGGGAGGGACATCATCAACGAGCAAAAGCATCAGCTGGATCCCCCCTCTACCGCCATGCCTTCCAACAATCATTCCCGCTATATTGATGTTGTTCTTTCCGAACAGGGTTCCAACTCTCCCTATGACTCCGGGCTTGTCCTCATGGAGGGAGATTATGTAGTTGCCTTTGGGAACGAAATCAACCTTATATTTATCTATTCTGATAATCCTGTAATCCTCTTTTCCAAAGCATGTGCCCTCTATTGTGATGGATCTCTCGTCACTCTCCACGAGAACCTCCAGCATGCTCTCGTAGTACTCAACATTCTCACTTTTGCTCTCTTCAACTCGTATCTTTCTTTCCTTTGCGACAGGAACACATGAAATCAAGTTTATATTGGATCCCAANACCTCTCTCAGTAAACCCATAAGGAGCGACCTGGTGATGTAGTTCGTCTCCAAGTTTGCAATTTTTCCTTTGAAGGTAATTCTAACACTCCTCACTATTTTGTTGAGTCTTGCGGAGGCAATTTTCCCAATTTTTTCTGCAAGAACCATGTACGGGATTATCTTTTCGTAGATTGTTGGATCCAAGCTTGGAAGATTGACCGCATTCTTAACGGGTAAGCCCTTGGAGACATTAATGATTTCTTCTGCAATAGATAGGCCAACGCTTATCTGAGCTTCTTTCGTTGAAGCCCCAATATGNGGAGTGGTTACGACATTCTCCAGCTTGAGCAGTGGGTTGTTTTCCGGAGGCTCGGATTCGTACACATCAAGTCCCGCTCCGGCCAACTTCCCGCTGATTAATGCGTTGTACAAAGCAACTTCGTCTACAATTCCACCCCTTGCACAGTTTATGAGAATAGCTCCTTCCTTCATCATTTCGAATTCCTTTTCTGAGAACATCTTTTCGGTCTCTTTCGTTTTTGGGACATGAATAGTTATTATGTCTGCTCTTTTGAGAACCTCCTCAAATGGAAGGAGTTTCACTCCGATCTCCATTGCTTTAGACTCGGAAATGTATGGATCATAGGCGATGACATTCATCTCCAGATATTTCAACCTCTTGGCAACCTCAAAACCGATTCTGCCTAGGCCTATCACTCCCACAGTCTTCCCTTTGAGTTCCATACCCATGTATTTCTTTCTTTCCCATTTTCCACTTTTTACGCTTGCAACAGCTTGCGGAATCTTTCTTGCAACAGCAAAAATCATTCCAACAGCTAATTCAGCGGTTGAAACGGTATTTCCTCCCGGAGCGTTAGCGACAACGATGCCCTTTTGGGTTGCATAAGCGACATCTATGTTATCCACACCCACTCCCGCTCTTCCGATAATTTTTAGCTTTTTACCAGCCTCAATGACATCCGAGGTAACCTTGGTTCCACTTCTTACTATCAGAGCATCGTATTCTGGGATTGTCTGAATTAACTCCTCCTTTGAAAGATTTGTTCTGACATCTACATCTATTCCTGCGTTCTTCATCATTACAACTGCTTCTTCGGGTATAGGATCGGAAACCAGAACTTTCATTGCAGTTCCTACAACGGACGGATTATAAATTTTTGCTGTATGCAAACATGCGGTTGCAAACAACTCCACTTAAAGAAACTTTTCGAAGTTCTTGCACCAATATCATGCGTTTATTGATCAGGAACCCATTCCCGCAACTCGCACTCATTACGCAATCAAAATCCCTGAAGACAGATCTTATACCATAAATCGTGAAAACACTCATTTAAATAACTTATTTACTTAAATCAGGAAAATAAGAAACCCAAAAGTATAAAAGGAGAAACATGAACGACTTCTTAGAGGAAATAACCACTCAGGATGAGGGAAGGTGGAAGTATGGAATTTGAAGGTATTGAACTCCCGACACCCCCACCATATAAGATCAAGGTTGTGGAATACACACACATGCCACCCGCGGATGNGAGAAGAGAGGTGCTGAAGAAGGCGGGATATAATGTCTTTAACATTCCCTCAGAGAAAATCTATATTGATCTGCTTACAGATTCTGGCACTTCTGCAATGAGTGACCTTCAGTGGGGTGCGCTAATGAGGGGTGATGAGGCTTACGCATCAGCGAAGAGCTTTTTCAGGTTGAAAGGGGTTGTGGAGGAAATAACAGGGTATAAGTATTTAATCCCCACCCATCAGGGGAGATCGGCTGAGTACTTGATGTTTAAAGCCTTGGGTTTGAAGAACGGAGATTATGCATTAAGTAACCAGTTTTTTGATACTACTAGAGCTAATATAGAGTCAAGAGGAGCCACCGCNCTGGACTTGGTTGTGGATGAGGCTTATGAGATAAGAAATGAGCATCCGTTTAAAGGCAACATCGACATAGGGAAGGTTGAAGACATCCTCTCGGAAAACGGAGATAGGGTGAAGGTAATNGTTCTTACCATCACAAACAACTCTGGGGGTGGACAGCCGGTTAGCATGAAAAACATTGAAGCGGTATCTGAGTTGGCGAAAGAGTATAAAATTCCATTCTTTTTGGATTCTGCAAGATTTGCGGAAAATGCATACTTTATTAAAGTCAGAGAAAAGGGTTATGGGGACATGGACATCAGAGACATAGCGAGGGAGATGTTCTCTTTTGCGGACGGAATCCTAATGAGCGGTAAAAAGGATGGTTTGGTCAACATTGGTGGTTTTATAGCGTTAAATGATAAGTCGCTTTATGATAGGATAAGGCAGTTGATGGTAGTCACCGAGGGTTTCCCGACATATGGCGGTCTTGCTGGAAGGGACTTGGAAGCTCTTGCACAGGGGCTGAAAGAGGTTCTGGATGAGCGATACCTTCGTTCGAGAGTAGAGCAGGTGGCATTTCTCGGGAAACTTCTTGAGAAGCAGNGAGTACCTGTGCTTAAGCCCTTTGGCGGACATGGAGTCTACTTAGACGGATTAAAATTTGCGGAACACCTTCCTAGAGAGCAATGGCCCTCGCACGCAACTGTTTGTGCAATCTACGAGCATTCTGCAATCAGGGTTGTTGAAGTGGGTAGTGTGATGTTCGCGAAAAAGGATGGAGAGAGGTGGATTTGGCCGAGGTTGGATCTGATTCGACTGGCGGTTCCGAGAAGGGTATATATGCTCGATCACATGATCTACATAGCGAAATCAATCGGTGAGTTGTACAGGAACAGGGAATGCATTAGGGGCTTGAGGATGGTTTTTGAACCTCCCGTTTTAAGGCATTTTAATGCGTTGTTTGAGCCTGTGTAAGATATAAAAGTAGCTTTGTAAAGTCAACCCCCCTTTCCAATGCTTCGCTTTGCCCACATCTAAAGCCCTATCACATAGCTCGGATATAACCATGCATGTTTTGAGGGTAGAATCCATGTAAAAACACCGGAATCCAGAATTGTTACCTAAAATCACCAGACCTTTTATGGAAAATGTTAATGTCTTTTGAGAAGTTACATAAAGTGAAATGATAGACAATTGGGCTAAAGTAATAATCGGCGATAGCAGGAAAATGATAGAAGTCGAAAACAACAGCGTAGATTTGGTTGTAACGTCTCCTCCTTACTGGCATATTAAAGACTACAAAGTTGAGGGGCAAATTGGCTATGGACAAAGCTTGCATGAATATTTGAAATATTTGTACAGGGTCTGGAAGGAGTGTTATAGGGTTCTTAAACCGGGGAGAAGGTTATGCATAAACATAGGCGACCAATTCGCCCGCTCCATAATTTATGGTAGATACAAGGTCATTCCGTTGCATGCGGAGTTTATAGCTCAATGCGAGGACATAGGCTTTNATTANATGGGTTCGATAATCTGGCAGAAAAAAACCACTATGAATACTACCGGTGGAGCGAATGTTATGGGTTCGTATCCCTATCCACCTAATGGAATGATTGAGATTGACTACGAGTATATCCTTATTTTTAAGAAACCGGGAAAAGGTGAGAAAA
>MTMT01000015.1 GCA_002010195.1 Archaeoglobus sp. JdFR-32 | reverse complement strand
GCAGCAGCGGCCAAGGGTGAGGTTGTTCGCCTATTAAAGGGGATCGTGAGCTGGGTTTAGACCGTCGTGAGACAGGTCGGTTGCTATCTAACGGGGGTGTCCGGGAGGCTGAGGGGAAGGAGGCTCTAGTACGAGAGGAACGAGCCTCCGGCGCCACTGGTTTACCGGTTGTTCGGCAGGGCATTGCCGGGCAGCTACGCGCTACGCGGTTAAAGGCTGAAAGCATCTAAGCCTGAAACCGCCCCCGAAAAGAGCCTCCCATAAGGGCTCCCGTAGAAGACGGGGTTGATAGGACCGGGGTGTAAGCGGGAAGGCA
The DNA here is from genome assembly GCA_002010195.1 of Archaeoglobus sp. JdFR-32. GTDB lineage: Archaea > Halobacteriota > Archaeoglobi > Archaeoglobales > Archaeoglobaceae > Archaeoglobus_A. The sequence goes on along the minus strand of MTMT01000015.1, from coordinate 5,398 downwards.
ACGACCCGTTCAGCCCGCGGTCACTAACGCCCGTGCCGGTCTCGCTTGACTGGTTCCAGGTACATGCTGGGAAGTGGACCTTGCATGGTGAATCCGTACTTTTCTGATTCTCACATCCTAAGTTCTTAGGGGAAACCAATATCACCCTTTCAAACAAAATATTTCACTTATGAAAGCAAAAGTAGATGAGGATTTATGCACGGGATGTGGCTTATGCCAAGAGATTTGTCCCGAAGTATTCGAACTTGGAGATGATGGAATCAGCCATGTCATCGGAGAGTGTGATTCAGCCGAATGTTGTGAGGAGGCTGAACAAAGTTGCCCAGAAGGGGCCATAACCCTTGAGGATTGAGCTCTCCACTCATATCCGATACATAAGCTCCCTATACTTCTTCATAACATCATCACTGTACTGAACGAACCATGTAAGCCAACACAACTCAATTGCCCTATATCCACTCAATTCTGCAATTTCTTCAACCCATCGAATGAACGAAATATCATCTTCAGGTGGAGGTATTACATCTCCGATTTCCTTTGAAAGGACCTTCCTTACTATCTTGTCAGGCATAACTGTATCTACACCACCCATCATCCTCAGATACTGATATGTGTTGATCCCAATCCCTTTTATACACCCTATCGGGTCTTCTTTCCAGTTTTCTAAGTCTGAATCCTTAGCCCACATTCTAAGTGCCTTCTTGTCGTTTACGGATAGATTGGAAAGGTAACCCATGACTCCTTTTGCTACATTCCAGCTTCTTTTATTCCTCCAAACAGAGTACAACTCATCCAGAGAAGAATTGAGAAATCTAAGAAAATCACGCATTCCACTAATGCCCTCTCTCTCAAGGATTGATTTGATCTTCAGCACCGCTGGGACAACAACATTGAAATAACTAACACCAATAGACATGAAACTCGCATCCAGAACCATTAGTACAACATTCCCTCCATATCTCTCTGTANTAAGACATCTATTGCAAAAATACGGTAGCTCCGGAACTCTCTTTGATAGTGCTTGAAGTCTGTACCTTAGCCTCGCTTTCAATTCCTCATCGTATTCCATAGTTACAATTTAATTGCAGATAAAAAAACCAATCGGATGTGTTGAGCAGGGTAATTGTTGAGTGNGGCTGATTTTGCAATTTCAAATGGGTTGTTAGCTCTCAACAGGGGATTGGGAGATCAGAAGGATTCCCTTAGGTCTATTAGCTTCTTCGATTTTAGCTCGGATCTCTCTATAGTACCTTTCTCTACAAGCTCGATGTTTGCTCTCAGGTTTAGCTCTTTATAAAGCTCTCTTTGAATTTTCTCTCGAATCCTTACAAAATCCGAAAGCTCACCAGTGAAGACTTTCTCCACCATCTCTACCTTCACTGTTATTTCATCGAGTGATCCGTTTCTCGTGATTATAACCTGAAAGTGGTCTTCAACTTCGGGAATCTTCATCAAAACATCCTCAATCTGGCTCGGAAACACATTGATCCCTCTCACCACAACCATGTCATCACTTCTTCCGAGAATTCTATGTATTTTCGGATGGGTTCTACCACACGAGCATTCCTCATCCATTACAAAAGTTATATCTCCTGTCCTATATCTCAAGAGCGGTAAAGCCTTTTTTGTCAAAGGCGTTAGAACAAGTTCACCCTTCTCACCCTCAGCAACAATTTCCCCGCTTTCAGGATCAATTACCTCTATGTAATAGTGGTCGGCCCAGATATGTAGTCCGTTCTGCTCTTCACATTCGAACGCAACACCCGGACCGTTCATCTCGCTCAAGCCATAGGAGTCGAAAGCCTTTATGTTAAATTCTTTCTCAAGTCTTTTTCTCGTATTTTCACTCCACGGCTCCGCTCCAAAACACCCTATTCTCAGCCCAATTTCCCCCGGTTCAATCCCCATAGACTCTGCAGTCTCCTTTATGTGCAAAGCGTAGCTGGGTGTCGCATGAATGACTGTTGTTCCGAAATCAAGCATATACTGGATCTGCTTTTCAGTGTTTCCAGTTCCTGATGGCACAACCATTGCCCCAATCCTCTCCGCACCATAATGAAAACCCAATCCACCCGTGAAGAAAGTGTAGCTAACCATGTTCTGAAAAACATCCCCTTCCCTAACCCCAACCATGTAGAGACATCTTGCAACCATGTTTATCCAGTTCTCGAGATCATCCCTTGTGTACCCAACGACTTTTGGTTTTCCAGAGGTTCCCGACGAGGTGTGGATCCTCACGACCTCATCTTTACCCACCGCAAACAATCCGAAAGGATAGTTCTCCCTCAGATCCTCCTTAACGGTAAAAGGTATCCTCCTAAATACTCTTTCAACATCTTCTCTACTTCTGACGTCCTCGGGCTTAATTCCTACATCTTTAAATCTCCTTCGATAAAAGGGAACATTCTCGTATGCGTTTTTTAAAGTTATTTTCAGCCTTTTGAGTTGTAGCTCCTCAAGCTCATTTACACCCATAATTTCCTCTTTTTCCCAATACTTTTCAGAGTGAGCCATGATACTATGCTACATAATGTCAAGGATTAAAAAATTTTTGATAGAATTTTATATAATTAATAATTCAGAACCCAATAATTCGAAAGACTACACACCCTTTTGCTCACAATACTCAAAAACAGGGCACTCGCTACATAACGGCTTGACAGGTTTGCAAACAGTCTGTCCAAAAGCAACCATAGATCTGTTGAGTCTCTTCCAGTACTTTTCCGGTACCTTCTTTTTTAGCTCAAGTTCTGTTTGCTCCGGTGTTTTCGTAGCTACGATACCCATCCTGTTGGAAATCCTGTGAACATGAGTATCAACCGCTATGGTGTCTTTGTTGAAGGCATAGGACAGCACGACATTAGCAACCTTTCTCCCAACTCCGGGAAGCTTAACAAGATCCTCAAAACTATCAGGAACTTTGGAATTGTGATTTTCAATCAGATGTTCTGCCATTAACTTCAGATTCCTTGCCTTATTCCGATAGAAGCCTACACTTCTGATTAACTCTTCAATATCATCCAAATCCAATCCGCTTAGATCCTCGGGAGATCTTACAACATTAAAAAGATTTTGCACCGCCTTAACGGTTTGTTCATCTCTCGTTCTCGCACTCAAAATTGCGAAAACCAGATGCTTGAAAGGGTCGTTTAAAAAATTTTTAAGGGTTAATACCGGTGCATGCCTTTTTCTTCCCTCCTCTTCCATCAACTTCAGCAGTTCTCCCCAATTGTAGTCCCTCATAACCTTGGATCCTGCGATTGGTTAAACTTAGATTGCCTATTCCACATCTATCCCCTTTAACCAAGGCATCATTTTCCTCAATTCCTTCCCAATCTTCTCAATTGGATGATTCTTCTCCATCTCAAGAAGCTTATTGAACATAGGTCTGTTCGCTTGATTTTCAAGGATCCATTCCCTTGCAAACTCTCCAGTTTGGATTTCTCTTAGGATTTTTCTCATTTCTTCTTTTGTTTGCTCGTTTATTATCCTCTTCCCTCTCGTCATTCCACCGTACTTCGCAGTATCACTGACGGAATACCACATCGAGTATATNCCCCCCTCGTAGATCAGATCAACGATCAACTTAAGCTCGTTCAGAACTTCAAAGTATGCAATCTCAGGCTGATACCCTGCCTCAACAAGCACCTCGAAGGAGGCTTTTATCATCTCCGCTACCCCACCACAGAGGTCAACCTGCTCGCCAAACAGGTCTGTTTCAGTTTCCTCCTTAAAGGTTGTCTCTATAACTCCCGCTCTTGTCGCACCGATGCCCTTGGCGTAGGCAAGAGCTTTCTCCAAGGCTTTTCCCGTGTAATCCTGATGCACCGCCACTAATGCGGGAACACCCATGCCCTCCTTATACATCCTCCTAACGATGTGTCCTGGACCCTTCGGAGCGATCATCGTTACATCCACAAACTCAGGTGGAACGATCTGGTTGTAATGAATGTTAAAACCGTGAGCGAACATCAGCATGTCTCCCTCATTCAGATGATCTTCAATGCTTTTGTGAAAAACATCTGGTTGATTGTTGTCTGGAACGAGGAACATAATAACTTCCGATTCCTTAACAGCCTCGGCAATTTCCTTTACCTCAAGCCCATCACTTTCCGCTTTTTTCCAGCTTTTAGATTTTCTTCTCAAACCAACCACAACATCTAATCCCGAGTCTCTTAAATTTTGTGCGTGGGCGTGTCCTTGGCTACCATACCCTATCACCGCAATTCTCTTCCCTTTCAAAATGTCAAGATTTGCATCCCCGTCATAGTATATTTTTGCCATAATTACCACCNCGCTAAAATAGGACAAACCACTTAAATATCTTTCCTTAATCCTTCCCCTATGTATGAAAGAACGCTCACAGAGAGAATAATCGATGCTCTAATCCACAGCGATGATGGTTTAAGTGCAAAAGACATAATTCGTTTATTAGAACTCGATCCATCAGTGGAAAATGAAGTTTACAGAATCATCGAGAAGTTGCCCAAAATTCTGAAAAAGAAGGAACTTAGCTTGATGATGTCTCCTCCGCAATGCAAGTCGTGTGGGTTCGAATTCAAAAAAATTAAGGCGACCAAATGTCCAAAATGCAAAGGAGAGAGAATTAAACCTGCTATTTTCCTTCTTAGGTGACTCTGAGCCGTACGATTCAACGCAAAAGATTCAACGCATCGATGACTCGCATACCTTCTCTTAGCCCCATTTTCTTAGCTTTTGATGTTAACTGTCTTATTTCAGAATTTAGGACATCTTCAAAGCTTTTCACACCTGTAACCACACATGATGGTGTTTCGAGCTTTTCCATTGTCTCTATGCTTATGTATCCACACCCGACTACAAGTCTGCCCGATTCCTCCTTCAAGACTATCAAAGGGGCTTTTGCTATGTCAAATTTTACGCCATAAAGCCTAATACCCTCAAGTTCTATTCTAACAACCTCTAAAAAGCTTTCAGAGAACACTCTCTCTGTTTTATACTCATACCCCATGCTGAACCACCTCCTCACTAATTGACTTTTCTCCGTTTTAATGCTTTCCAAAAATTTTCCAAAAATTTTCTCGGAGTTTCAAAAAACCTCAGAAAAAAATATTAAGGATGGATTTAAAGATGTTAACATGCTTATGGCATATATCCTGATAAATACCGAAATAGGTGATGAAGAAAAGGTGTATGAGGCTCTCCAAAATATGGAGGGAGTTGTTGAAGCACATATAGTTTATGGAGTCTACGACATAGTTGCAAAGATACATGCGGAAAATACCGACGAGTTGAGGAATGTCGTGGAAAATATACGGAAAAAAGCCGGTTTGAGGAGCACCTTGACTCTTATAGTGACAAAATGAACAGATGGATATGATAAAGAGTGTGAGAAAAACCCATTGCTCAAGAAAAAAAA
>MTMT01000069.1 GCA_002010195.1 Archaeoglobus sp. JdFR-32 | reverse complement strand
CCTTCTTCTGTATATCACCGCTCAGGCTTAACGCAGCACAGAATCTCGGCACATAGTCCGAGGGACTCGTGGGCATTAGCTTTAGCCCGAGCTCTCTTGCTATGAATCTGTAGGTTCTGCCTATCTCCTTTCTATCTACTCTTGAGTATGTTGCTATCTCATCCAATGTTCTCGGCACTCCCGCCTGTCTGCATGCTGCGTAAAGTGCTGCAGCAACCACTCCCTCTATGCTTCTGCCTCTTATAAGGTTCTTGTCAACCGCCTTTCTGTAAACAACNGCTGCGGTCTCTCTAACACTCTTCGGCAGTCCGAGTGCGGAAGCCATCCTGTCAAGCTCGCTTAGCGCAAAGGCAAGGTTCCTTTCTGTGGCGTTGCTAATTCTAATTCTTCTCTGCCATTTTCTTAGTCTAAAGAGCTGTGCTCTATTCCTCACAGATATTGATTTGCCGTAAAAATCTTTATTGCTCCAATCTATGATTGTTGAGAGCCCTTTATCGTGAATAGTGTAGGTTACGGGTGCTCCAACCCTACTTCTCTTCTCCTTCTGCTCACTATCGAACGCTCTCCACTCCGGTCCTGCATCGATGTATGTGTCCTCAAGAACAAGTCCACAATCCTGACAGATGAATTCTCCCCTTCTGTAATCTCTGATTAGCCTTGGACTTCCACATTCCGGGCAAAGCTCGATTGTGTCCTCTCTCTCAATTTCTTTTGCCTCTACCTCTTTTTCTACTTCCTTCTTTTCTACTTCCTTTACCTTTTCTATTTCTGACATGATCATCACCTTTTACGAACAATTTCTCATCCACCAAATTCAAATTCTTCAAGTTCTTTTTCTCAGGTTTTATCAGAAGGAATGGTGATTTTACTGGGCCGATAATATCATATACATTGCCTACTCTCTCCAGCTTTCTTGTGANGATCTCTGATCCGATTTTTGGAAGTCGATTGGGGTTTGCCTTAGCTACCACAAACCCCGTGTTAGAAACATGGATGAAGATCCCCGCCTCCCTTAGCAAACCATCACCTTTTTTAAGTTTTGCGAAAACTTTTTATCTGGGTTCTTGAAGGAATATTTAAGACTTTCTTATTTAAATACTTTTTTATGTTCCAGTATATAAGTAATNAATACTTAATTAAAATTGCGGAGTTGTGATTTTTGTTGCAAAATCGATTATTAATGATTTATCCGGTTATTTTTGGCTGTTGGTGCTTTATGCGAATGTTTCCGGGATCTTAACATACCTCTCAATGTAGTCTTCAATCACCCTGTTTACAGCCTCTCTTATATGTTTGTGAACCGTGCTTTTGGAGATGCCGAGCACATCTGCGATCTGCTCAAGATTGATGTTTCTGTTCCTTGAAAAGTATCCGAGTTCGTATGCAATCTTCAAAACTCTGTTTTGGGACTGGGTAAGCAACTGCTTAGACTGATCGGAGGACTTTATTTCGATAACTTCCCACTTGCCTATGCTCTTAAGCTTNTCATAGGCATTTTTGAGGTACCTTATGTCTGGAGCGTAAACAGTGTAGTACTTATTCCCGTTTGTTACCTTTATGGGTGGTTTTACGAAGCAGTAGGAGTCCTCAAAAGCCTTTATTCCGGTGGTGTCTCTTACGACTGCGATAAAGTCTATGTTGGTTGGAGTCTTCTCCAAGATCTGCAGGAATCTTGTTGACTTATGCTCTTCCATTTTTTTAAAATATTCTTTCAAATCTCCGCTGTATTCGTCAATCCTGCATAGGAAAACAGCATCCCTATCGTTGAGAAGGATGTACTCAACAATGTTCATGGTGAGGTTTCCATCTTCTGTTGCGTATGCTAAGGAACAGGAGGATTGATTTAGTTTAATTCTGGCTATGTACATAGTGTAGATATGTCCACCAACCACTATATAGCTTATGGTAGACATGTCCACATTTTCTTTTTAAAGAATATATCACGAATAATATTTACTGAATTAGTTATAATTATATGCTGGTGATTTTATGAAAGAGTTGTATGAAAAGATGGTTGATGAAGCTATGTCCGCGCAGAGGGCGGATGTGGAAACGGTAAAAAATAAAAGAGGCAAGGAGTTTGTTATTGAGGACACGAAAGCATATGTGGATGTCGCAAACAAGATGAAACCTATTGGAAACCAAAGCAAGTCTGTTTTCAGATTGCATGTGGACTCCATAAACGCTCATTACGAGATTCTAAAAAGCCTAACGAGGACCGTTCGCCCGGAAGACGATCCGTTCGTGGAGCATTATCAAACTCCGGTGATCCTTGAGGTTCTGTATGATGAGGATGAGAAGTTCAAACAGAGTGTGGAAAAATTCATCTCCGCTATTGGAAAAGCTGAGGCATTAATCGGTAGGGAATCCGTAAGGAGATACGGTGGATTTTACGGTCCTACATGTGTGGTCGATTTTGCCCTCATTCCCGGAAGCACGAGCAATGTAGTGAACAGAATCTTGATGGAAACGGACATACCTAAGGAGCACAAGCAAGCAATTTTGGCTGCAAAGTCTTGGGGGATGAACACCTCGTACGGAATAGGCGATGTATTTGCAAATGAGGTTGAAAAAGGTGCTACGGTAGCGGATGCGGTTAAAAAAGAGGTTGAGATGGTGAAGTTCATATACGAAAGCCCCGTTTCCGCTCAGGCTAAGTTAATGGATGATTTTGGACACACATCCTTCGATGTCAGGAAGTACATGTCGGAGTATAGGAAGAGGATGGAGCCCGCTATAAAAGAAGCTATTGACGATGGTGTGCACTACGGAAACATCGTCACGGTTCCAGCATACTGTGTTGGTGACATCTCTCACCACATCGCACAGTCAACATTCAACATGTGCAAGGATGATGTGGTGATGGCGATAATCGAAGCGGTAACAGAGGTTATGGAAACGACTTTGAGAAACGCAATCGACAAGTTCAAGAATGAGTACCAGCCGTTAACCTTGGCAACGGGATCAACAGCATGTGCGGTTGAGTATATTCTTGAGCTTGATGGGTTCAATGCACCGATGGTGATCGATCTCCTGACAAAAAGGTTCCACAACTATGTACAGCTTTATCCAACAAGAAGCGCTGCAGCAGAGCTTCACAACCACGATTTCATGGACATGATATACAGGGGATGGAAATACCTCGATAAAGCGAGAAGGAACAGAAACGGTCTGTCCNAAACCCTCGTTCCGAAGGTTGCAGGGTTTGATGTAAATCTGAAGCCGATAGAGGATAACGAAGTGATAATGAACCCGCAGAGGTACACCTATCCGGGTTGTGCTATAACCGTCAGGTACTCATCTCTCATGAGGTTAGCAGACTATCCATGTTTGCTGACGAGCGAGCCGGTTACCGCAACGATGATGACAAACATAATCGCACTTCACAAGGAAACACCGGGAGCACCTGCAAGGGTGTGTAAGGAGTGCGGAACAGCGTGCTTGGTTGATTTCAGACATCAGTGGTGCCAGTGGAAAACTGCAGTCTAAACTCCTTATTTTTTAGCCGGAAGCTCAAAAAGGGGTTTTTGCTATGAAATGCTATGTCTGTGCTCAGGAGGGTAGAGATACCGATGCGGTTGCGATATGCATTGTTTGCGGAATGGGAGTTTGCATGGAGCACCTCGTAAGAGAGGAGGTGGAGGTTTGGGAAGGAGGATATCCGTTTCCCTCTAAGAAACTGAAGGGAAAGATACCGCGAATTCTGTGTCAAGTCTGCTACTCGGTGTACGAGAAGGGGTGAAAGGATGGCTCAGTATTCTCTCGGTCAGAGGTTTATAGCAGAGGTCATAGGCACTTACCTCCTCGTATTCCTCGGGGCGGGAAGCGTTATAACATTCGCTTCAACTTTGGGCTTCGAATCACCGTCCGCATCACTTGTGGGAATAGGTTTTGCCTTTGCAATTGCTGTCGCAATGGCGATCTACACCCTCGGACACATATCTGGGTGTCACATCAATCCCGCGGTAACAATTGGCTTGGCGGTCATAAAGAGGTTTCCGACGAAGGAGGTTGTACCGTATGTTGTAGCCCAGCTGATTGGTGCGGTTCTTGCTTCCGGAACTCACTTGGCAATATACGGCTACGAAACCGCACAGAGAGTACACTTCGGTTTGACNGAGCCGGGAACGATTATAGCTGGAAATCCAGGAATTGCTACGATAAACGAAATCGTTATGACCTTTATACTGATGTGGGCGGTAATGGGAATTGCGGTTTCTGGTAGAGCACCTCCGGGATGGGCAGGTTGGGGTATCGGACTTACAGTTGGAGCTCTGATCTGGTGGGGTGGGCCTATTAGCGGGTCATCAATGAACCCCGCAAGAACATTTGGACCTGCGGTTTTTTCTGGAGTGTGGGCAACGAACTGGGTTTACTGGGTAGGACCGATTGTGGGGGCAATAATCGCAGCGTTGATTTATGAGTACCTCTTCATAAGGGGAGCGAAGGACTGAAGAGTGCCTGAAGGTTCGTGTTGACACATCCTTATATCCAAAATTTTTTTATTTTATTAGTTTATAGATTTTAGGAACANTGTACTTCGAATGGAAACCTTGTTACAATAAGTTTATGTGTTCTTACGAAAATATTTTATAGGATTCTGGCTAAGTTTTGACAAATCCTGATNAATCCTGAGGGTGGGAGAATGAATAAGTGGGTTTTACTGTCTGTTGTAGTTGTGTTGGTTTTAGCAGGTTGTAGCGAGGAAAAATCCCCCTCTCAACCAGATAAGGGAATTCCGGTGTATAAAGGCTCGGAGGTCTATTCTNCACCAATGCAGTTCTATCAGATGATGGGCTTGCCAGCTGATATAAGTGTGAAGGCTTACTATGTTAAGGATGGTGATGTAAAAGAGATTCTTGAGTGGTATAAAAACAACCTGAAAGGCTACACCGTAGTTAACGAGGTTGAGATGGTCACAATGTCCTCACCTCACGGAACATTTACATGGGGTGCAATAATCTTCGAGAAGGACGATAGAGGTGTGGGAATATGGGTGATGGGTGGTGATGCGATAGAAAGCGGGAGAGGAGCAGTTTATTATATTGCAGAAGGTCCACTTGGCAAGTTTGAAGGGTACAGAGGAGAGACATCGGAGATGAAAGCCGAAGAACTGCCATACTCTGACAGAACATCCGGAGGTGAACCGGTGAGAAGATACCCCGAGTCGGTAATGCTGGAACACTACACTATTGCTGGTTTTCCGTCTCAGGTGTCCATTGTCTATGGCACCAAGGATTCTTTGGAGTCCATCGAAGGCTGGTATAGGAGTGAGTTATCGTCGGAAGGCTGGACTCTTGAGGGATCGGAGAAAAGCGGAGAGGGCATAATCTTAAGATTCGCGAAGGATGGAAATAAAATTGAGATTCANATCTCACCACCAAACGAGGGTAGAAATTACTCCGAAATAACGGTTGACTACCTCGAGTACTCGATCCCCTCTGAGGATCAGGCAAGTGGAGAGGAGCCGATAAGTAGGTATCCCTCATCCGTCATGCTCAGCTATTCATCGGTGACTTACGGAGGGAAGAGCATCATGATTACCTACGCATCCAAGGACAGCTTGGATTCGATATACGGGTGGTACAAGGACTACCTTTCCGGGGACTGGAGAGTGGTTATGGAGGAATCCCGAGATAGCTCAAAAATCCTCACGGCAAGCAAGCAGGACGCCCTGGTTGTTGTGACCGTATCGAAAAAGGAAGGATACACGGAAATTGAGGTGCAGTACACCCAAGCGAAGTAATTTT
>MTMT01000018.1 GCA_002010195.1 Archaeoglobus sp. JdFR-32 | reverse complement strand
TTTTTCCTCAACTTATTTTACATTTATTTTACCATTTGCCACATCTTCCCACACTTCTTCACAACTCTTTCCAGCAATATTTCCCTCATCTTCCTTCCCAGCAATAACCCTTCTCAGCAACCACCCAAACTACCACAGTTAATAAAAAAATTTGTTTGGCTGTTCTACTTTAATTCACCACTTTGCTACCTCAGAGATAGCTCAACCAACACTCAAATATCCTCGTAAATCCACCCGTCGATGCTTCTGTCGTACTCCACGATCTCACTCGAAGTGAAAAACAGGTTGATTTCTCTTTCCGCAGATTCAATCGAATCGGATGCGTGGATGATATTCCTGCCGACATCGAGTCCAAAATCCCCTCTTATAGTTCCCGGATTTGCTTCGGCGGGATTCGTTGCTCCGACCAGAGTTCTAACAACTTTCACAGCATTCCTCCCCTCAACCACCATCGCAACAACGGGGCCACTCGTGATGTATGAAACAAGTGCTGAAAAGAACGGTTTCTCCTTATGCTCAGCGTAGTGGTTCTCCGCAAGCTCCTTCTCGATCTTCATCATTTTCATTGCAACTATCTTCAGTCCCTTTCTCTCTATCCTCCTTACTGCCTCGCCTATGAGGCCTCTCTGGACACCGTCAGGTTTCACCATCACAAATGTCCTTTCCATTGTATCACTTCCTTGCGTACTTCTTGGTCCACTTGAGCTTTCTCGGATTTCTTTTCAGCTTCAGCATGTTTTTCTCACATTTCCCCGAGCAGAAATAGAAGATCCTTCCGTCCCTCCTAACATACATTTTCCCCGTGCCTACTTCTATTTCCTCTCCACAAAAACTGCAGGTATGAGTTTCCATGTTAACACCCCTTGAACTATTTCAATGCAAGTTTTCTTGCCTCTCTTGCGGTTTCCTTAATCATCAGTACATCTCCAACCCTCACAGGACCGAAAACATTCCTCGTTATAATTCTCCCCTTGTTCTCTCCACCAAGAATTCTAACCTTCACCTGAGTTGCTTCACCATGCATCCCTGTTCTTCCTATGATTTCGATTACCTCCGCGGGTTGGATATCTTCCTCTTCAGCCATTAAAATTCACCTCTCGGTTACTTTTTGAGTCCGTTAATCTTCGCTACGAGATCTCTAAGCTCCTTCTTCGTCTCTCCCTCATCCACTACCGCTACTGCAGAGCAGTTAACCTTTAATCCTGCTGCTTGTCCGAGTCTGCTTTTTGTATCGATGTAGATGTACGGTACATTCTTCTCCTCACAAAGAAGAGGAATGTGTGCAACAATTTCCGGTGGATCTACATCCATCGCGATGTAAACGAGTTTAGCCATCCCCCGTTCAATTGTTTTCGTTGTTTCATTCGTTCCTTTTTTTATCCTTCCTGTCTCCCTTACCTTCTCAAGTATTGCAAGAGCGGAATTTTGCAGTTCTTCAGGAACCTCAAACCTCACATACACCATTTAAACACCTCCTTCCTTCAAGTCATCATTCATCGGCTCAACTATGAAGGTCTCGATGATGTTTTAAACTTTTTGGTGCTTGGTTCGTCAGCCTACTGTTGGAGCGGTGCGAAATAAAAGTTATTCCCAGTCTTCTGTCAGAAAAAGTTGTTAGAAAATGGAGAAAATTGAATGAGATGCTTGCAAAAGAGTGAAAAGAGAATAAAAAAGGAGACTAACTCGCTGGGAAATCCGTTCTATGTTTTTCTATTTTTTTGGCTTTTAACAGCCTGTCATAAATCTTATTAGCCTCTTCTTTGTACTTTTTAGCCTCCTTTTCTCGGCCAATTTCCTTGTAGAACTCAGACAGATTATCGAAGGAGTGTGCCAAAGATTTCAAGTAGGCTGGGTTCTTTGCAACAAGCTCTTTTTTAAGATCAAGATCAATCAGAAACGCCTCCTCCGCAGATTCAAGTCTTCCGGTCTTTTTGTAGATTACCGCAAGGTTCGTGTATGTATCTCCCAAGAATCCCTTGTAGAACTCATTTCTCTCTGCCATCTCCTCGAAAATCTCCTTTGCTTCATTGAATTTCTCCTCCGCGAGATCAAATCTCTTCATTTCCCTATACATGGCACCTCTGTTATTCAGGACGGTTGCTAAATCAACGATGTACCTTTCATCCTCCTCTGAGAGCTTCCTGAATATTGATTCAGACTCCTTATAGTACTCCTCAGCAAGATCAAATTTTCTCAGCTCGGTCATTAACGAGCCGAGATTGCTGAGAACCTCTCCAAGAATGTTGGGCTTGAAGATGTCGGGATTCCCGCGGATTATCTCAAGTGCCTCCGTCAGGTACCTCTCTCCGTCGTCAAACCTCTCCTGCTCGATGCAGAATGCACCTAAGTCGTTGAGATTCGCAACGAACCCTCTGAGATTTTCTTCAGTCTTATCCAGAGTTCTGTATATCCTGTCTGCCTCGAGATAAGCTCTGTACGCTCTCTCCGGCATGTGCATTAGAACCAAAGCCTTCCCCGCATTGGATGCTGATCTCGCTTCCAACTCTGGAAGATTGAACTTTCTTGCGAGTTTTGCAGTGTTCAACGAGGAGATACTCCAGCTAACCAATCCCTCTCTGCTCATCATCTCATTCGTTATCAGAGAAAAGTGAGAGAAGTAAATCAATGACAATATGTCTTTCCACTCTTCATCGAGTTCCTTAATATTGGAAGGATCCTCAAGCAGTTTTTCCGCGACTCTCTTTATCTCCTCAGGAGCTTTTCCACGAATGACATCCAAAGCCATCAAGGGAAGCCCTTTTCTGAGGTAATCAAAAACCTCTTTTTTAAGATTTTCGAGATCGTCCATCATGAAACTTTGCGGTTTGAGGGTTATTTAAATTATTCTGATCGACAGGAATAAGATTGGGGTGAAAAACTAATTAAAAATCATAAAGATTATAAATAATTTTAAACAATAAAGGTTGATGAGCGAAGTTGGTTTAAAAACATCAAAAGTTTTGAGTGCGGTTCTGCTAATTGCGGTTATTGCATTCGTTGTAATGGCTTATCGGTACATAGTTCTCTTAGCACCGTTTAGCGGAGAATTGTGGAGAGAAGAGGATGTAAGAAGGGTTGCAAGTCCCTATGGCTATGCAGAAGTGTATTACGATGAATACGGGNTCCCTCACATAAAAGCGGAGAACGAGAGAGCACTCTCATTTGCTGTGGGGTATGTCCAAGCAAGAGATAGGTTGTTCCAGATGGATCTGCACAGACGAATGATGAGGGGACAGCTTTCCGAGATATTCGGGGAAGAGCTCGTTGAGTCAGATGTGTTCCACATTAAGATGGACTTCCTGTCATCCGCAAAAGCGACATGGGAGGAGATCAACGGAACCGAGTTTGGTGATTATGTGATGGCTTACTGTGACGGTGTAAATGCATACATAGTTCAAGCGGAGAAGGATGGTACTCTTCCAATGGAGTTCAAACTCCTGAACTACAAACCCGAGCTCTGGAAGCCGGAAGATACTTTCTTAATAGCAAAGGAGATTGCTTGGGGATTAACAGGAGATTTCAACGACATAGAGAGAGCAATTATCGCTGAAAAGCTACCCTCTGCTCTCGAGCTTTATCCAGAGGAGTTAAACCACAGCTATCCGATAGTGAGAACAGGAAAAGTTAGCTCCGAACTCTTGGAGTGGTTGAGACCTTTCGAGAAAGAGGACGGTGTTGGTTCGAACAACTGGATTATTTCTGGAAAGTACACCTCCAATGGCATGCCTATTCTGGCGAATGATCCACATTTATCCCTTACCGTCCCACCAGTGTGGTTCGAGATGCATCTGATCTCAGAAAAGATGAATGTCAGAGGTGTGACATTCCCCGGTGTACCCCTCATAATTATCGGACAGAATGAGCATGTCGCTTGGGGGTTCACGAATGTTGGTGCGGATGTGATCGACTTCTACTACTATGTAACGGATGAGGAAGGGAACAAGTACCTCTACAAAGGAGAATGGAAAAACTTCGATATAGAGGAGAGAACTCTAAGGGTTAAAACCAAAAAGGGAATTGAGGAGAGAAAAGTTATAGTGAAGAAAACCATTCACGGTCCGGTGATAGACAGAGGCGGAAAAGAGGTTGCGGTCGCATGGACTGGCCTGAGTGCAACGAGAGAGTTCTTCGCCATCTATACATACAACCATGCTGGAAACATGGAGGAGTTCTTGGAGGGTGTAAAGTACTTTGATGTGCCTGCTCAAAATCTCGTTTACATTGATGACGAGGGAAATACCATGTACTACCCCGCCGGAAGATTTCCTTTAAGATACATCAACGGCAAACTGGTTCCCGGAAACATCATCTTCAACGGGTCTGCGGGAGAGGGAGAGTGGATCGGATTCAAACCATACGGCAAATCAACTTGGGAAGGCTTCATTCCATTCGATGAGATTCCACATCTAATCAACCCAGATTATGTTGCTACAGCAAACCAGAGAGTCGTTTTTGACTACCAGTACTATCTCGGAGACAGTAGTTACTTCACAGACCCGTACAGAGGAATGAGGATATACGAGATGCTCGATAAGATGATCGATAGCGGGAGAAAAATAGATGTCAAATTCGTAATGGACATGCAGAGGGATGTTTACTCAAAGCCTGCTGAATTCTTTGTAAATCAAATCAGGGAGGAAAATCCACCTTTTTCAGAAAAAGCATTAAGCTACGCCAATGAACTGCTGAACTGGGACTACAAAATGAGAAGGAACTCAAAGCAGGCATTAATATTTGCTATTTGGTTGAAACACTACCTAAACGAAACATTTTACGATGAGTTTAGTTCCGCAGGGCTCGATGAGAGCTACTATCCAAAATACTGGGTTCTCCAAAATCTCGATAGCGGTAGTAAGTGGTTCGATGACATCAGGACTGAAGAGATAGAGACTAAAGCAGATATAATGGCAAGAGCAATGGATAGAGCGGTCAAAGAGATAGAGACGGATGGATACAGAGTTTACGGAGACTACAACAAACTCAACATGAACCATCCGTTCGGTGAAGTACTGAGGTTTCTCAACTACCCAAATCTCCCCATGGATGGTTCAGAGTTCACGGTTTTCAACTTCAGAGCAAAATCTACACCGTTTCAGATTGGAAGTAGCTGGAGAATGATATCCACATTCGACAAGTCATACTGCATACTACCGGGAGGGAACTCAGGGAGATACCTATCAGAAAACTACGATGACCAGCTTGAGAAGTGGGCTAACGGAGAGTACAGGGAGATGGGATTTGAAATTAAGGGAGCTAAGACGATTGTCTTCGAGGCTCTAAAATCTCAAATATCTTAGAGGTGGTAAAAAATGTTAGAAAGAAAGTTGGTTTTTCCAATGTGTTTGATTATCTCCGCGGTAGTAACATATTTTCACTGGATTGGGCTAATACTGGCGGGCATTACCTCAGCATACTTTTCCAGAGACTTGAAGAGGGCGATTACGACCGGATTTCTTTTTGGAGTAGTGATAGTTACCCTATTCATGGTGAAAATGGCGTACTCGGGGCAGTTGAAGTTCATCAACATGGGTGCGCTGTTCTACTTAAGCATTGCAGTCGGACTGATTCTACCAACATTTACCTCCGCAATAAAGGGGCTGATGGATTGAGAGTGGCGGTACGGAAAATGGCATATTGGTGGGAGGGGCGTTAAAAATTTTAAAAAATCAAACCAACATACAATATGAACCTCACCGCCATCGAAATAAATCTAACCACCAAAGAATTCCGTGAGAGATCTCTCGAAAAATACGCAGAATTAATCGGAGGAAAAGGAATAGCGACCAAGCTTCTTATCGATCTTTTACCACCGGGGATCGATCCATTTTCGCAAGACAACCTTCTCGTATTTGCAACCGGTCC
>MTMT01000082.1 GCA_002010195.1 Archaeoglobus sp. JdFR-32 | reverse complement strand
AAAGACTTAATCTTAATCAAAGCCGACAAAAACTACTTGCTCGCTCCAGAGAATCCGAAGGAGTTCATGAAAAATTTAAGGGCGAGGCTGAACAAAAATGANCCGTGTTAACCATNAATACCACCTCTTTTGCCCAATTTAAGTATTTTCACGAGTCTTTCGTTTTTATTGTACTCGAATATTATCCTGTAGTCTCCAATTCTCAGTCTGTAAATGTTTTGCATACCTTTCAGTTTTTTACCTCAAGATGTGCCAGAGGAAAAAAGCGAGTTTGGAGATCCTGTTTTTGANTAATTCTCTATCTTTGTCAGAAATGCTTTTTAGCTCTTTTAACGCTCTCTTAGAGATTAGAATTTGATTTTCATAACTCATTCTCGATCGATTTCCAGTCTACGAACTCATCTTTCTTTCTCTCTTCGATATCCTCGACCTCCCATTTTTCCGGTTCAACTTCCTCAACCAACTCAAGATTAACATTTATCAACGTTTTTAGATACTTTTCAATTCTGTTGATTTGATCGCTAAGCTCTTCAAGAGTTGCAGGCATATCTTTATTTGTGGAGTTATGCTGTATTAAGCTTTTCTCAACAATGCCAACTGATAAGTGGATGTCCTCTTTGACTTTACTACAGTCTCAACTTATTTAAATTTCGATTGGAGGTTTAGTTGGCTTCTAAACTGTTTAGTTACCGACTAAAATTTTTAGTTGTTAATTAAATAAAATTTAAGTATTTGAAAGTGTAGCTTTAATTGTCAGTGGGGTGGTAGAACGTTCAGAAGGCTTGTAGCGGTATTGTTGGTATTGGTGATGTTTGGAAGTGTGGTAAGTCTATCGATGGCTATGACATCAAATACGGTAAGCCAGAAGGAAGCAAAATCGGTAGCAAAGAAATTCATAGCAAGGATCTCAGCCACCGAAGATTTTAAGGACTGGAAGAATGCGGAGATCGGTAAAATCGTTACAGCCTACGATGTGGATGAAAGCAGAACAGCCTACATCTTTGAACTCGTTAAGGATGGAAGGTATGCCGGCTACATAGTTGTTTCAGCAAAGAGAACTAACTATCCGATACTTGAGTTCTCTAAAGGAAAATCACCTCTTGCAAGGATGGAAGAGCTTGGGATTAAAGCAGAGAGAGTTTATTACCTTAGTGCTTTGGTTTACTTCTTCGAAGAAAAAGGGAAGTACTATGATTTGAATAAAAAGGGTGTTGATTTCAACAGGATTAAGGAGGGAGTTAGAGCAGCGATGAGAGATGAGAAAGTTAGAGAACATTTGATCAAGAGAGCTATAGAGGCAGAGAANCAGTGGAAGGTATATGAGGTATATCTTGATTT
This sequence comes from Archaeoglobus sp. JdFR-32, assembly GCA_002010195.1. Taxonomy (GTDB): domain Archaea; phylum Halobacteriota; class Archaeoglobi; order Archaeoglobales; family Archaeoglobaceae; genus Archaeoglobus_A. The sequence goes on along the minus strand of MTMT01000082.1, from coordinate 4,581 downwards.
TGCTACTCCTACTGTACTGGCTTCAAGTAACTACATACACGGCGTTCCAGCTTTTCTATGGGATGATGGATGCACTCCAACTGCAGCAGCGATGATATTGGAATACTGGGGTGAGCACGACTATCCAAACCTCAATTATCCTGACTGGTGGTACTGGGAGGATACAGATTATGGGGATGGTAACGGTTACGACAACCCATCCAATGAGCATACTGATTTGACTGAGAAATTGCATGTTGCGATGGGAACCTGGGATTGGAATGGCTACACCCCTCCAGCGGCAGTCTCTCCTGGCATTAACAAAGTACTAAACGACCACGGATACGGAAACTGGGCTGGAGATGTCCTATACTACGATTGGGACTGGAATGTCAACGAAATAAACTCAGGCTATCCTTATATTCTGACAATGTGGCTCTTTAATCNATATGGGTGGCCCCACAGCGTTACTGTGGTTGGATACAAAGTTGTTGGCAGCTCGAAATACATTACTGTCCATGATACTTGGACAACCGCCGATGTCGATATAGCTTTTGGAGACTGGTTAGGAACCAGCGCACATAGGGTGCATCCCCCATGAGACCGATATTTCTCTCTTTTTTTATTAGTTTAATATCTCCGACAATCTTCACATTACTGCTCTGGCTCTCAAACTGCCTTTTCCTATCATTAATCNTAACCTTAGTTCTTCTTTCAACTATTTTGCTCTCCTATCTCAAAAAAAGCGATGCTGGTTTTAGGGAAGCGATCATACCACTTGTGATCCTCCTCATCCTTTCTTACTTTTTTCTCAACCTCCACACCTCTGCTCTCATCACAAACCAATGGCCGGGCTTCATCTTCGTTGCCAGACCCTGGCCGATATTATTTGAATCAGAGAGAATCTATAACGATCCAAAAGTAAGCGAATACAATCTCATGTTCACCGACTGGAACTTCGAGGAGCCGAATTGTTATGTGGGAAAAGTGTCGCATGAGTATTTCAAGGATTTCAGGAGAAGCTCCCAAGAATCCGCACGGGTTGCGGTGTTCTTCTACTTCAGCAAAACCAATGTTAAAGAATACTTCGAAAGTTATGTTGAAAAGCTGAAATCCAAGGGATTCAAAGAGTCTAAACTGAGCTTATCGTCAAACAGAACATTCAGGCATATAACGATTCTCGATCATGCTACTTTGGAAAACGAGAACGTGATTGTTTACTGCGAGCTTTTGGGCTGGGAAAATGATAAGGCAGCGATTTTTGTGGTCACAGCGGACAAAAAGGATGTGGATTTGTTGAGGAAACTGGTCGGCGGCTGAATTTTTTCAGGATTTAAGGATGCGAAGATTGGTAAAATGGTTACAGCCTACGATGTGGATGAAAGCAGAACAGCGTACTTATTCAAGGAAGGAAAGAACTATTATAGCATGCGAGGATATGGGTGAGACAATCAAATCCATAAGGCTTAAGAGTTTAAATGTTAATGGAAATAAAATAGATTTCAGCCAAATTAAGGAGGGAATAAGAGACATGAAAAAAGACGATGCAACTAAAAATCAGCTTACCATGAGAGCTTTGGAAGCTAAAAGGTTGTGGGAAAGATATTCTATGACTTATGGAAATGATTACGGTATCCTAAGTTACGAATGGGATGTTAATAGAATCTATGGAGTTACACCATTAGAATGGCGTAAAGGTTGCACTCCTANAGCAGCTGCCATGGTTCTCGACTACTGGGATCAGCACGGTTATCCAAATTTTCCAAATGACTACCAAACCACATTGATAGATGAACTCGCTGACGCTATGGGAACCTGGGATAACGGTTATACTCCCTTAGGAAACGTTGTTCCAGGTATAAATGAAGTATGCAACAATCACGGATACGGAAACTGGGCTGGAGAAGTCTTACAGTATACACAGGATTTTGTAAGATCGGAGATTGATTCCAGCAAACCCCACATCCTCACGATGTTTATGAATTCAAAATACGGATCCCACAGTGTTACAGTAATCGGGTATATGTTTAACAGACAAACAACAGAAGATTTCATAGAAGTTTGGGATACATGGGCTACTGATAGCACAATACATTTCGTGGGGAGATTGGTGGCTTACCGAAGGATACAGGGTGCATCCCCAATGAAGAGATTCCTTGTCCCCATTTTATTGAGCTTCATCTCCTCAGCACTGTTCTTCCCTTTCCTCAATTTCTTCAACTGCTATATTCAGTCCCTTCTTCTTTCTTATTTGATCTCAGGTGGTGTTTTGGTTGTTTATCTCAAAAGATCGGATGCTCGTATGGGAGAGGCTACGAGCATCTTGGCAATGGCAATTATTCTTTTGCTCACACCCCTCCTCATCCACCTTCGGATGGATGTCCTTTCCTTCACAACTCCGCAGAAGTGGTTGCTAATCTTTACAATTCAAAGGTTCGAATCTGCGGAAATACTGGAGAATTCAAAACTTACCGGCGAATTCGACTTCGAAAAGCCGGAATGCTATTTGGCGATGCAATCGAAAAAATTCGATGATGCACAGCTTGCGCTCTTCTACTACCACACGAAAAAGGTTGACGATTTTCTCACGGACTACACAAGAAGACTCAAATCCAAAGGTTTTGAAGAAGCAGAGATGAATCTGCACTTAAACAAAACCTACGCCGAGCTAACGCTGTACCGCGATGTTACTCTAGAAAATGAAACCATGATCGTGCACTGCGAGGTTTTGGTTAGGGAGAGGAGCGGTAATGCGGTAATTCTCGTGGTCACAGCGGACAAAAAGGATGTGGATTTGTTGAGGAAACTGGTCGGCGGCTGAATTTTTTCAGGATTTAAGGATAGACCCCCTTTCAAAGCTTTTGTTTCGGTTCAGAGCTGGTCAAGCTTCATGGTTTTCTACAACTACGTGTTAACTTGATACCACCGGTATCAGGATCTTTTTAAAATTTACGAAAATGTCAAAAAATTATTTGACAAAAACAATAATTTTAAGGAAGAATGTTACAATCTATTTTAAAAAGTGAGAGAGGTACGAAAGTGAAAGCAATTAACTTGGCTGTAGTGATAGCAGTTTTATGCCTGTCTGTAGGTACTACTGCAGGGCATACATACTCGATAACGAACATCGAAGACTACCTTTACAGCATTGTTGAAGGGGGACCTAAAGATCTAACACCATGGGGCACCTATGAATCAAATATCGTAAAAGATTGGTTCACTAATGAGAAATGGGTTGAAGAATTCTATCATGCAAACGGAACTGTGACTAAAGAAGACTTTGGAACTTCAGATTCAGGCTACGAGGGATTAGATGAGGCAGATTTTCACTTTCACTTCGGACACGGATATAGCAACCCAGTAACTGGAGGGACTTGGCTCGNTCTGTGGGACTATCATCCTATCTACAATCCAGGAGCAATAGTGACACCGGACGATGTTTATAAAAAATGGGATTTGAACAACGAGTGGGTGTTTATTCACGCCTGCAATATACTGAGTGAGCCGGAAAGATNGGGTGGTGCTCTAAAATATTCCCACATGATAATGGGGTTCTCNACTCCTACCTATCCAAGCACCACACTTGTTGATGAATTTTTCAAAGCTGCGATCGCGTGGGACTGGACAGTTACTCAAGCCTATTATCACGCAACAATTGAAGCCTACAAAGGTTACACTGACACAATTAAGGCAGTTATAGTCGCAGATACCTTAGATCAGTATAACGATGACCATCTTTGGGATCAAGGGTACACCGTTCCTGACGAATACCCAGATGATAATGTGGTGTGGTACGCTGAATGGACGTGCTCAAGCTAGAGGGAGGTGAGGAAAATGAGGAAAAAAGTAAAGATTGGGATTCTAATCTTTTTAATTTTGATTGGCTCAGCGATAATTGGCAACAGTGAACAAAGAACGAAGATGATGATTAACACATTAGGAGGTAATCCCGAGGTGAAGTTAAAAGTTGAATTACCCCAAAAACCTGAGAAAATACCATATTACAAGGTTGTTGATTTGGACAAGAAAATTTATGCGTCAAAAGAATTGATGAGACCAGTTAATAGCCTTCCTTCAACGTTTGAGGCAAAAGAAATTGCTAAAAGATACATGGAACAAAACGGAGGATTACCGGACGGTTTAATCTTAAAAAACATTGAAACTGTAAAATTAAAAGGAATAGACACCACTACAGGTGAGATCGTGGCTGAAAAATTGGTCTCTATTAATATAATTTATGGCAGAGAAGTCAATGGATTTCCCGTTATAGGTCCGAAAGCTGATGCAATAGCTGTTTCTGTAAGTAAAAATGTGAATTACTTTTCCAAGTTATGGAGGAAAATCGAATATGCTGGAGAAGTAAAGCTAATTCCATCAAAAATAGCTTTTGAAAAACTAAAAAAAGGTGAAATAATGAATATACCAATGGAGAACGCCAGATCACTAGAAATTTTCGATATTAAACCAGGATACTACGTGGGTAGTGAAGATCAGAAAGTCTACATACCAGTATGGATTTTCTATTGCATGGATGAGCATGGAAACAAGCTCAGCATCGCTGTAAACGCTACCGGTGAATTTTTATAAACTCTTGTTTTTTTT
>MTMT01000120.1 GCA_002010195.1 Archaeoglobus sp. JdFR-32 | reverse complement strand
ACCATTCTACCATTCTACCATTCTACTCAACGGAGACTTTTTCACACAATTTACTTTTCCAAAGCTCGAATTGGAATAATTTGGATGGAGTTGTTGTTTCTAACTACTTCAGCCTCAACACCATAAACACACGAGAGTGTTTCTGGTGTTAAAACTTCTTCCGGATTTCCGTATGCGAAGATGCTTCCATCATTAAGAATTGCAACCTTGTCTGCGTATCTAACCGCTAAATTCAGATCGTGCAAGATTGTGATTGTTGTGATTTTTCTCTGCTTTGTAATCCTCTTTATCAGGTCAAGTATCTCAAGCTGGTTTCGAATATCTAAATTCGAGACTGGCTCATCCAAAAGTAGTAGTCTCGGTTCTCTAACGAGAGCCTGAGCAATCAAGATCATCTGTCTCTCCCCACCACTCAGTTGACCAGCATACTTCTTCGCATAAGCTTCCAATCCAAGTTCTTTCAGCACACCTTCTGTGATCTTAAGATCATTTTTGCCGATTCTCCAGGAAAGATGCGGGATTCTACCCAGCAATACAACCTCATAGACTGTAAGAATGCTCGGAATTACATTGTCTTGAGGTGAGTAGCTAACAATCCTCGTGACTTCGTCTTTACTCATCAATCTGAGGTCAACACCATCAAACTCGATTTTTCCCGAACTCGGTTTTATGATGTTCGCCAGTAACTTTATCAGTGTCGTTTTCCCCGCTCCGTTCGGACCTATTACGACCAACACCTCTCCCGGAAAAGCGTTTAAGGTTACATTTTTTATAACGGATTCTGAACCGTAGTTGAAGGAGACACTCTTGGCTTCTACAACTACCATATCTGCCTCCTCTCCCTCATTACCAAAAACATGAAAAAAGGTACTCCCAGCATGGAGGTGATTATACCTATCGGAAATATTGCCCCGGGTACGATCACCTTGCTCACTATGGCTCCAGCTGAAAGGATTAAAGCCCCACAAAGTATGGATCCAACTATCAAAAACCTCTGATCCTCNCCAATCAGCATCCTTGCCATATGAGGGGTAACCAAGCCCACAAACCCAATTATTCCCACAAAACATATAGCAACAGAAGTCAGTAGAGATACACAAATCAAAACCTCTACCCTCAACCTTTCCGTATTAACACCGAGAGACTTTGCCTTCTCATCTCCGAGTCTCAACGCTGTGATTCTCCATGACCTAAGCATTAGTAGAATTGATGTTGCTATAAGCACCACAAAAACAATCTGAGCCTTGAATAGCGAGGCTTTTGTAAGGCTACCAAACAGCCAGAATACTATTGCTTGCAAAGTCTCTTCACTTGCATAGAACTCAAGCAAAGCCAGAAGAGATTGAAACATGAAGGAAATCGCAATCCCACCAAGTACGAGAGTTTCACTAGTAAATCCCCTAAGCTTCCCAATGAACATTATCAGCATACATGTCAGAAAAGCGAACACGAACGCGTTTATCGGCACCACAAACTCCACAGAGACACCCGGCAAGATCTGAATCCCAAGTATGTATGCCAAAGCTGCACCGAATCCTGCTCCGGCGGATATACCGAGAGTGTACGAACTCGCAAGAGGGTTATTGAGTATTGTCTGCATTTCTAACCCCGCAAGTCCCAAAGCTCCACCAACAAGCAACGCCATGAGTGTCCACGGCAATCTATAATCCCATATCACAACCTGAATTGTGTCATTTCCCTGCGTTATCAGAGCATAGAATATCTCCACGATACCTACTCTAACCGGACCTACTGTCAAGTTCAAAAGAGACAAAATTACGATTAGAATTAAAAATAAGAGGATACATAGTGTTCTTCTGAACAGAAGTTCTTTATAGAACTGAACTTCCTGCATATTTACCATTTACCGCCTTTAGCTAATCCCAGTAGCCCACACACCACGATACGGTAGCGGTATAAACTTGTCGTAGAACGTCCTCAAGCTTTCCTCAGGATTTAGATCTTCAAACAATTCTGGATGTAACCACTTTGCTATGTACTGCAAACAGACGAATTCGAATATGTGTCCATGAGATAAGCCGTGATGGATGATGTAGACTCTTCCCTCCTTCACCGCATTGATGTTTTCCCAACCGGGTCTGTCTATTAGCTCCTTCAACGCCCTCTTAGCAATTGTATTGTCGTCAACAGTGTAACCTATGGCAACCTTTTGTCCGTTTGGGAAATTGTTGTTGCATGTGAATACCACCACATCAGGATTTTCCTTCAAAACGAATTCCGGATTTATGTCACCACTGGATGTATCGATAACCTTCGCTACGATGTTTTCTCCACCACCCATATTTATCCAAAAATTGTACATCCCTTTACTGCCGTATGCTCTCCACTCGGCCCATGTGGTAAACACCACAGCTTTCCGCTTGACATTTACACTCTCTGTCCTCTCAATAACCTTGCTAACCTGTTCCTTAAAGAACTCGACCAACTCTCTCGCTCTATCTTCCTTCCCAAGAATCTTACCGAGAATGAGTGTGCTCTTATTCACCTCATCAAAGAGTTGAGTTACATTATCGCTGTGCGGAAAGTAGTCTATAAATATAACGGGAATTTCTGCTTTATCCAACCTTCTTATGTCCTCCTCCATATACTTATACATGGACTTATCCGCTATCACCACATCTGGGTTGAGCTTTATCACCTCCTCAACTTCAAATGTTTTCCCCGGTTGCCCAACATCCGGCAAATCAGCCATCCACGGGTAATTAGTGATCCAAGCTTGCCACCAGTCCGGTCTATACTTTTTGTATCTCCAAGAATTTAACCCAACTATCTTCTTCAACGCATCTTTACCTCCGACAGCAGAATAATCCTCCAAACCATAAAGCAAAACGACGCTATTAACAGGAACCTTTACACTTACTTCTCTACCCGTAAGATCAGTTATCTTTATTCTATTCTCGTGTTCTTCTACAGTTTTCTGAGAACACCCTGTAAGCACTATCGAGAACAGTAAAACCACCAAAACGACAATCCCTCTCCTCATAAACTACACCTCCTTAAACCCTTCAACCATGAAATAAGCTTTATTCACCCATGCAAAGCGATAAAAAAATGGTTGTTCCTCCAAAATCATCCTTCTAACCCAACTCAGATCTTTAACGGATATCGAGCGTAGTCCAGCACTTCTAAATACAGTAGCAACATTTTCAGGGGTTGAGTTGCCTTTCAGAGGTAACATTTCATCTATTTCTTTCCCATAATGTCTCCAAGGTATTCTTCTCTCACATATTGCGATTGCTATCTGCCCCACCAACCTTCTCAACCTTGTTGAGAGAGATTTGCTGAACCATGAACCATCAATTGCCACGATTTTCCATCTTGTAACTCTTTTCCACTCCTCTACAGCTTTCTGTGGATTCGGAAGGGTCCAGAGTAGATGTCTGGATATTACAGCATCAAACGATTCATCCTCGAAGGGAAGATTTTCAGCGTCTCCCAGCTTGAATTCTACTTTTAATCCAGCTTTACTCGCTTTCTTTCTTGCAACCTCAAGCATACCCTCAGATATGTCTATCCCAACAACTTCATGGCCCAATTCAGCCAGCAATAAAGCTATAAACCCAGTACCAGTTCCGACATCCAGTATCTTCATTTCTTCTCGAAAAACAGGAGTGAGGATATCCCTCCAAACATCCCGCAAGCCTGAGTGCCCGGGAGATTTATCGTAACTGTTCCCTCTTGAATCCCAGTATTTCTTTATCCGCTCTTTCACACGCTCTCGTACATCAACTTCTGTCATCCATAACCCTATTTTTATTGATGCATAAAAATCTTTCGATTTTTAATACTAATTAAGATTATTAATTTAAAAAGTATTAAAAAAGAATACTTAGAAAAATTTTATTAACAACTCCAGCTAAGAAGAGACGGTGAAGAATCTCGTTGTTGAGAGAGCGGTGGTGGAGACTATTGAACTCCTCAAAATAATCCTACCAACAATAATTGCTGGAATGGCAATAGCCAGCTTTCTTTACTCTCTTCCCCAATTCAGAAGAGTAAGCAACAAAATAACAGCATTGACATCCTTCGCAAACCTAAAAAGCGGTGTTGCTGTATCTGCTTTTTTTGCACACAAGGTGACAGCACTTTCGATACTTGCAGATATGCACAAAAAGAGGTTGATAGACGATAAAGAGGTTATAATTGCATCAACAATAGGTATGCTACCTATGAGCATTCGTACTACAATGCTTTTACTCGCACCCATAGCCATCTCCGCCTTAGGTCTGAAGTTGGGCACAATATATCTCTCCTTAGAGTTGCTATCCAAACTTTTTGTAGCCTTGATCGGAGTGTACATGGGAAGAAGATGCTTGACGGGAGGCAACATCGATTATACTGCTGAAGTATCTTTAAAAAATAGCCTGTTCGATACCCTCAAACAGTTCTGCAGGGTTCTACTGGTACTTGTACCAGCAATTTTTATAATGACTTTGCTGTTGGATTTTGGCTTGAACATACTATCAACCTTACGACTGGATGCGTCCCAGTTTATTATAATAGCCACCGGAACGAGTAGTACAATCGCTGGAATAGGAGTTGCCGGTTCCATTCTTGCTAGAGGCGAGATAGATGGGGAGATTGCTTTGATTTCGCTAGTGGTTGCGTCAGCCCTTCACAGAGTTGTTGAGACTCTGAGACACTCTATGCCAATAAATGTCTCCCTGTTTGGTTCCTTCGGAGTTAGACTCGCAGTGATACTTTTCCTCATGAATGAACTGGCTTGTCTTTTTGCATTTATGCTTCTGATCTTACTGATCACCTCAAATACAGTCTGAATCATCAGGTATGTTCAACTTTCGAGAGCTTATAATTCAAGATTTTTTGAAACTTTTCAACCACTCTGGAAGAGCGAAAGAAGCAATATGGATTTCCGGATTATAATGTTTTGTTTCAATCCTCCTTTCATCCCATCTTTCCTTCAGTACCTTATAATCCGGCTTGATCACCTCTATCGAACTGCCGGAAGCCAGAACATAGCTCCAGAGCCCCAGAGGATATGTAGGAACATAGTTTATGTAAACCGAGCAGAACTCAAACACCTTCTTAGCATTATCAAAAATTTCGGTGAAATAATTCCTCTGGACGAAAGGTGACTGACTCTGCGTGGCAAAAATATCCGATATCCTCCTACAATTCTCATAGAATTCCTCCACAACCAGACTACCGCTAACGGGATTTGGATCGGTGCCATCAACTATGATCGCATCAAATTTTTCCTTTGCATTTCTAACAAAGTCGATTCCATCCTCAAAAAGAACGGAGACCCTCTCATCCTTCAAGGCACCACCATCAATTCCTATGTACCTCCTACAAGAGTCATAAACCTCCCTATCAATCTCTATTAACAGCACCTCAGACGGATCATGTTTTAGGGCTTCNCTAACACTTCCTCCATCCCCTCCTCCAATTATCAGTATCCTTTGAGGGTCACTAATCGAGAAAAGTGGGACATGGACGAGCATTTCATGATACATCGCCTCATCCCTCTCGGTAAGCTGGATTTTACCGTCAAGCACAAGCATTTTTCCAAAGCTTTCAGTTTCAAATATCTGAATGTGCTGAAGACTTTTTTCATCGTAAAGCGTATCCTTGATTTTAACCATCAATCCCGATCCATTATAAAGTTCGATAAACCACTGATCCATAAGATGTAGTTCAGTGCTGGGATTTTATCCTTTTTGTTTTTTGAACTTCTTGCGGTTCGGGAATCGAATGAGAGGCAAACGATAACTTTAAGTGGATACGAAAGTTAGATCTCCTGTCAGACTCGAAAATTCAGGAACATCATAAGTAAAAACTCAAAATTTATTAAGAATGAAGTGTAAAGTATTATAAGTGAGAGGAATGTTGAAAAATGTTAGAATGTCGGAAAAATGTTAAATACACCGTCTGTTGAATACGGTTTCTTAGTTTATTAAGTTAAGGAGGGG
>MTMT01000118.1 GCA_002010195.1 Archaeoglobus sp. JdFR-32 | reverse complement strand
TTTTCCAAGAGAATCTTCAAAAATAATCGGACTTTTTGATACAGATGTTTACATGCAACTTGAAACAACTTCTCTAAATTTTCACACATCTCTTTGAGTTCGGATGTAAACCAGAGCATAACGACGTCTTATTTACAAAAGATGGAACTATCGGGATTAGCCTTGTATTTGGATTGAATGAAAATATTGTGTTATTGTCTTCGATAGCAATTTTGAGACCATCTAAAAAACTTAAATCCTTATTTTCTCAAATATTGTTTGGAGTCAAAACATATTAAAAAACAATTAGACATACTCGCAGGAGGAAGTGCATTAAAAAGAGTTGTTTTAAGAGACATAAAGAATTTTAAAATCCTATTCCCACCCCTCCCAGAACAACGCAAAATCGCAGAAATTCTCGAAACCATTGACAACGCCATAGAAAAAACCGACAAAATCATAGAGAAATACAAGCGAATCAAGCAGGGCTTGATGCAGGAGTTGCTGACCAAGGGCATAGACGAAAACGGACAGATAAGGAGCGAGGAAACTCACAGGTTCAAGGATTCGCCGCTTGGCAGGATTCTGGAAAGAGTGATAGCAGAGATAACAAAAGAGCCAACTAAAAGTGAGCTGAGAGAGCTCGATTTCGAAATCATTGTTCCCGGAGAAAATGCGGGAAAAAGAGCGATGGAGATATTGCGGGATAGGGTGGAGAGTGGAGATACTGACGTTATTGCAGCATTGCTTGAGCATCCAGCAAAAGTTGTAGCGACTGATGACAGGCGTTTAAGGGTCGTTTGCAGAGACTTGGGAGGGAAAGTGACGGGAACTCTTGGAATAGTCATCCACTCCGTTAAAATCGGAAGGATCAGCAAAAAAGAAGCTTTTGAAATCCTCAGAATGCTCGATAGGACAGGATTCGGGATGAGTGTGGAGTTATACGAGAGGGTAAGGGAAATTATTGAGATAAGAGAGAGTTATCACCCAACCTCGTCACAACATCCAGAACACTGCCCTTCTTTGTCAGTTCTGAGGTTCTATCAATCCCTACCCTCACACCGCCCTCTCTGTAATAAACGCCAGAGGTTGCATAATGCCTTACACCCGAAATTTTTTCGAGGTTTCTCCAAGAAGCGAGCCACGTAAAGGGTGTGTCAGTATTGTGAGAGTGATGGAGTACTACTTCGGGTTTAAACTCAATAAATTTCTCCCTGAACTTCTCCTTGATTTCCCTCCTCCAGCCCTTCGCCGAAGAGTCTGATCTCGGATTGAACATCGTCAGATCGTGGCAACATAGTATCACAACCCTCTCATTGACCTTCAAAAAGTGGGAATCAATGTCTGCTTTGATCAAACCCCTTTCCTGATTAACTGTTGGGTAAATTTTGCCCGTACAGTGCCACGGATCGGGGGAGCACGTTATCGACAGTTCAACGTGCGGCTTGGTTAGGTTACCGCTGTACGAATCCACACCGATAAAAAGGTGATCTGCATCGATTTCAACTCCTTCGAGCAATTTTGCAGCATATCGCTCCCCAGCTTTCAAAGCCTCATCAAAACTTCTAAACTTCCACGGGATTGTGATGAATCCGCTTGGAGTTAGGAAGTAGTCAGCTTTGAAGTCTATCTCCGAAACCTTTTTCAGCACCTTTTTTGCATCCTCAAATCTCCTGCTGAAGTTACCAGCTATGAAAAGCCTGGCAATTTTTGCTTTGCCCGCACCAAACACTTGAATTTCCAGTCTCTCAATCCTGAGTGCCGGACTGAACAATTGCTCTTTGGGATGCTTGATCATTTATATCCTCTCCCAGCGAGTCCTTTTAATAATTTCGAACATAGGTGAAACTCGGTGGCAAATTTTTTAACCTTTAAACCAGATTCATACCTGATGGTAAGAACCAGAGTTGTTGGCAAAAAGGGGTAGGTAACAATACCCAAAGAGATCAGAGAAAAGTTCGGCTTGAAAGAGGGGGAGAAAGTTATTTTTGAGGTCAGAGGGGACGAAATAGTAATCAAACCAGAAAAAAGCGGGAAAGATTACGTGGAAGAGCTGACTTCGGTTGTTAAGAAAAAGCTCGAAGCTCCAGAACCTGCTGAGTTAAAGAGGTTGTACTATGGGCAAGTTAAAGAACGTCTATCTCGATTCTAATGTTTTCATTTATGTTGCTCTCTACTCCGGAGAAGTTGCTGAGAAATCAAAAGAATACCTCAGAAGAGCATCTGATGGTGAATTCAATGCATACACATCGGTGCTGACATGGGATGAAGTTGTGTATGTCGTGAGGAAAGTTGCTGGAGTTGGAGAAAGCATTAAAGTTGGAAAAATCCTCCTTAAAATACCATCCCTCAAATTTCTGGGTGTTGATTACTCTGTTTGTGTAAATGCCCAAAAACTTTCTGAGAAATACAAGCTTGTGCCGAGAGATGCGATTCATGCATCTCCTGCTTTGAAATACTGTGATGGGGCAATTATAAGTAACGATGCGGATTTCGATGTGGTTGAGGGTTTAAGGAGGATTTTCTGATGGGATTTGAGACTCGTCCCTCTATTTTTGCTTACATTTCCAAGATTATGTTTCTCCAGATCGTAAGTTCTTGCTTTATTCATAAAACTTTCTCATAACCCTTCTGACCAATTTAGCCTCGTTGGTGTGTCCATTATCGACTAAAACCTCTGCCTGTCTTTTAAGATAATTAACGACTGCCTCATCGTTTATGTATCTGACCAGCCCACTACCCCAGAACGTCGAACCATCAGAATTTCTATGGAAATCCCAGAACCTGAGCCTTGAGTCCCTCGGTATTTTTAGAGTGTACTCGGGATAACCCACAATCTTCGTTGCACCGTCACTCTCAATGTAGTCATCCTTTATCACAAAAAACCCGAATATGTATCTTGATTCGCCACTTTTGCCGGGATCGACTGTTGTAAAGAGGGCGAGTTTTCCCGGGACAACATACCTTATTTTTCTTCCTGTGCCCTTTCGTGGTCCTACTCTATGGTTGACTCCCGCTCCGTATTCGGATTTGGCAAAGATCTCCGTCTCATAGCATGGAAATTGAGGGATATCTTTCCTTAGACCAATCTCATATTGATAACACGGGTTCTCTGGCTGGGTACACCATGGGAACCGTTTAATGTGGATGTTCCATCTTCTACCAGCCTTTCCGCACGCTCCATCATAGTCTGTATCGAGCCAGTTGCATTTGAATGCGAGATTTCTGTCTTTAATAAAAATTTTTGGTGATGTTGTTGTATCGATCATGGGGTTGCATATTCTGCATCTCGTNCTCAACTTACCATGAANGCAGAAGNCATCCATACTTAAAGTTCCTTCCCTTCTCTTATAGCTTTCTTCATTGCTGAAATCATCGGTCCCATTCCGCCAAGCCCCTTTAGCGGAGTTACAATTTTCTTCCCCGCAAACACTTTTCTAACAATGTTTACATAACTGCTTCCTGCAACAACCACTATCTTGTCATACCTCGTCAACCCCTTCTCTTTCACCTGCTTTCTCAGCTCATCAACGCCTATCGGTTTTGTCTTTGGATCGTTGAAAGTCACGTTGTAATCTTCAGGAATCAGCTCATCCGGAAACAGAAATCCGTACTTTGCTGACAAGATGATGTAACTGTTCGGATAGAACTTCTCAGCGTACTCGATGCATGTTCTGGAAAAATTACCGATGTAAACCTCCTTAGCCTTGGTAGGACCGGCGTTTGGATTTTTGGACCAAATCTTCAAGCTCCCGCATGGAACCACACAGAGTTTTGCCCCGCTCATCTCACCACCTCCACAATCCTCTCCCCAACATCTCTCAAACCCAATTTCGAAAAATAATCCAAAATTTCAGCTTCGCTTAGCACACCAATCTGCCAGATTAAGGAATCGAGGTGGATCATGTTTACTTCAAGTCCGTTTTCCCTCAACTTTCCAAGAACCCTGCCCCAGTAATTCCTAACATCCTCGTCATCTCTCACAGTCACACCAAATCTCTTCGTAAACTCCCTAACTCTGTAGTCCACGGGAATTGGGATGCGTTCAAAGTTGAAGTTGCTCTTTCCAGCCATCAGCAATGCAATTCCAAGGCATTTCATTGCAAAGACTATGGTTTTCGCATCTTTTTCCTGTCTCATTGTTGCAGCGAGATCATACCATATTTTGAGAAAGTTCTCCGCCAACTCTTTTGGCTCGGCATTCCACAACCANTCAGCAAGTCTGCTNGAAAGNAATCTGTTCAGTCTTCTTAGCTTAAGTTCTGGAAGCCTTTCGTTGGCGTAGAATTCCGACAGGATGGATTTAAGCTCTTGAATTGAGTCGGGAACCTTATGAGCTTTCAAAACCCTACATATCTTTGGCCAGTACGCCACCTCAGCCTTTCCCTTAAGCTGGAAATCGTTTAAGCCAGTAGCGACCATCAGAACCGCAAACCTGCCAAACCCATAGCTTTCAAGAAATTTACGCATATGCTTCCACTCCGGCTCTTCTTGGACTATCTTGTTCCACACTTCTATAGGAATTAATGAAAGAACTGTAGAAGCCGTAGAAACTGAATCAGAGGATAATTTAGGAGTTAATTTTGCTGGCAATTCAATGTAAGCTTTCTTAACCGTTTCTGAAGCTTTCAGTTTCTCAACCCTCAGCCTGAGATTTGATGTTATCACGAATCTGAATTCTCCGACATTTATGAGTTTGTTTGCAAACACGATTCTCCCAAGAGATCTTGCATGAGCCATCTCTCCCTTATTAATTCCTTTTTCGGAAACAATGACATCGCCATACCAGTTTTTTCTCTCCCCGTACTTTGTGATGTCTGAAACATCAATGCTCCTACTTACACCTCTTTCACGAGCCTCTTGAATCAGGTCTGATATGACATCCAGACGCTTTATCCAGTAATCATCGTACTTACTTGCCATTACTCACACCTCAGCACACCCTTATAAAACCCACCGGCTCAAACATGTACTCGTACGCAAGCATTACGTCTTTGTTTTCCGGCACGGTAAACGCTATCCATCCCTCAACCTTCCCACCCGGCATCAGATCAACGGTTTTAAACTCTGGCATGTCATCTGGCATCACCACAAATGCCGGAGAAAACCCAGCTCCATCACTGTAGGCTTTAAAACTGTATCCCGAGACCATGTACGATGATTTTCCGGAAATGTAGCTGAACCTGACTTTCACCAGCAGGTATTCATAACCTTTCTCAGAATCCGGGTTGAACATGTTCGCTTCCTTCACAATCCGATTTGCCTCATCACCTCGAATGCAGTTTGTAACTGCAATCTCAAATGTCCCAGAGAGGGTCTTGATGACTACAGCTTCATCCATCGATGCTGGATTGCCGTAATTCCCTCTCTGTTCTGGTGTTTCCGTTACTTGTTCCTTTATCAACCCTTCATCAGCTTTGGACTTCGTCGAAACCTCGGTTGTGCATCCCGCCACAATAACGGCAATAACCATGCCAAACACTATCAAACCCCACCTCATCTTCATCACCAATTGCAAATGCACCAAAAACTATTTTTACTTGTTGTCGATAACATCGATAACAATGAAAACAATAGAGAAAGTCCATATAATCCCGCTTGGATTCGAGAGGAGTGTGGCTGTCAAACCCCTGAGGGTTCTTGGGGGGAACAGGGCCCACATCATAACCATTGGTGGTAAGTACGCTGCCAAATACGACCTATGGAAGGAACAGAGGTACTTCGAGGAGGCTGTGGTTGGAGATCTAAAGGAAATGGATGTTGAGGTTAAGGTTCACTATGCAGACCTCTTTGACTTCAGAGAGGCTGTAAGAGTAATTGCGGGTGTTGTTGTCAGTGAAAAAGAGCAAGGGAAAGAGGTTTATCTGAATTTGTCTTCTCACGGAAGACTTGTTTCAATAGCATCTGCGCTTGTCGGTTGGTATCATGGTGTAAGGATGTACTACGTTCTTGCGAGCAGGTATGCAAGGAATGAGGAGGA
>MTMT01000050.1 GCA_002010195.1 Archaeoglobus sp. JdFR-32 | reverse complement strand
AACATACGCAGACACAGATGTCTTCTCTAAGGATTCAAATACTCTCTCCCTTTCATTCATAGTTAAGGTTTTCACATCATTATTGAAAAAATTTTGGTAAAGCTAATAGATCTTAAAATCCACTCTACTGAACCTCTCCAAGTACCTGATGCTCCAGTTACTGGATTTCCTTCTACATAATCCCACATCATTTGTATTGCCTGTCTCGCAAAAATGTGTCCTACAGTTTCGAGATTATTTCTCCACTGACATATCGTATTACAGTAATCAGCTATTTTGTCAACAGCCAACCCCAAATACGTCACAACACCCCTCGCATACTCCTCTTCATACCCCTCCTCAACCATCCTGCGGTAAGCTTCTCTAACCTTGTCCACGAAGGTAATTAAAGCGAGTTTCTGCCTTGAGTTGAACAGGTCTCCCCATGTGTTCATCCCATAAACCCAGACATTTATTACACCAAAAGTTATAGGAACTCTCCTTAAGGGTTCATCAGGAATCGGCTCAATTCCCCATTTCTTTCTTAACTCTTCAACTTTCTCAGCTAAATACTCCTCAGCCTGCCTGAAAACCTCAATGTCCTTCTCATTCGCAACCCTGTAAAACTTCCCCTTCTTCTTTGGATGGTGTAAAACTACGGCAACCATTCTCTCTCCAGCTTTGCCCTCCTGAAACAGTTTTCTCGTTGTCTTTGCATCAACAGTTGAACCGCAAACCAAGCAAGTAGCAATCGCCCCTTTCACCGTCCCCTTAGATGGATCAAAATCCTCGGGCATCGGCTCATACCCATCCCCAACAACTTTAAATTTCACCTCTTCGCCATCAACATACGTATACAGTGCCACCTTCTTGTTGCTCTTCTTCGCTAACCAGAACTGTCTCATTAAAGGAATCTCAGCCCCACATGATGGGTTCTGGCATGGAATCGTCCTCGCCCATATGTAGCCGACTGGGATGTACTCCTCCCCACTCTTTCCAAAGTACCCCTTTTGCTCAACCACATCGTTTGGATAAAACCTTCCAATCTCCTTCTTTGCCTCCTCAAGAACCCACTCTCCCCACTTCCTAACATCCTCAACCAGCTTTTCGCCATATTTCTGCGGATACTCCAGAACAGCCTTCAAGATCAAAACTGCGACGGGATTGTAATCCGAAGCGTAAACATCGCATCCAAGCCTTAAAGCTTCAAGAGGTATAGCTCCACCACCAGCAAACGGGTCAAGCACTCTGGGAGTGTAACCTAAAGCTTTTCTGATATCCTCTCTCGCCTTCTCGATGTATGTTGGATTCAGCGAGTTCTCCCACTTGCAGATCTCAGCTATAAACTGTTTTACCTTCTCAGCCTCTTCAATCCTGTGGAGCAGGGATTAAAGCTGCATAAGCCGTAGCCCTCGAAGCTGCCAACGGTCGCCTTGCCCACCAAATATGCAACGTTGAGATGTGACCATGTCTAATGTTCTTCTCCCTCGCACTCTCCTCGCTTACTTCCTTAACCGGGAAAGTTTCTTCGATGAATGAGCGTTCAATAGGAAACTCCTCAGGTTCACCCATTCAACCATCCTCCATCTCATTCAGAATCCTGATTATTTCGGGCTTTAGTCTCGGAATCTCGTATTTTATGGCATCCCACACCAATCTGTAATCAACCCCAAAATAGGCGTGGATGAGCCTGTCCCTCATCCCTGCCATCCTTTTCCAAGGAAGTTCAGGATACTTTTCCCTTATACTTTCCGGGATGTTCTTCGCTGCCTCACCAATAATTTCGAACTTCCTCACAACTGCGCTTCTGACCAAGTCATTTTCAATGAAATCCTCATAATCCATATCTCCAACAAAAGACTCTATGGCCTCCATTGCCTCAACTATATCTTTTAGGAAAAGTCTGTAATCTCTTTTCATACAGCCACAACCTCTTTCAGTATCTGCTCTTTTAGTTCAGGTCTCAAAGACCTCTCTGAAACTACATCTGCCCTGATACCGAGCTTTTCTTCNAGAAATTCTGCAAGCCCAACCAAGTCAAATATCGTCGCCCCTTCCATAAACCTGACAAGTATATCCACATCGCTCTCAGGTTTCTCTTCACCACGTACGTATGAGCCGAATACACCAATTATTTCAGCTTTGAACTCCCTTTTTATTTCATCCTTGTGATTTTTCAGAATTTCCTTTATTTCGTCAATTTTTTTTGTCATATTACTCCCTCCAAATTCAGGGTATCACCATATGCGCTAATCCCTAATCAATATTACGGTGCTAGCTTAAATTTTCTTTCAGTAACGGGGACGAGTCTGAACTTTGGTGGGTTGCCTTTAGGCCATGGGGCATAGCCATTTTCGAGCATCCACTTTCNTATTTTTGAACTTCTCAATTCTGCACACCTGTTCCAGAAAGAATTTGAGAGACTAACTGTAATAATCTGTCCCGTATCGAGTTCTATCTCAATGGAATCCCATTTTTTCCTGAAATACCTATCTCTATCATCTTTCGAGATTCTTATCCCGTATCCCGCCCCAGTTCTGTTGTTAGGAGAGCCATTATTCCAGCCAGAAACTATCATACCCTTCCTACCCTCCCCTTCCACTTCCACTCATTAACCGGCACAATAAACCTCACAGCTTCAACCTTCTCCACAACCTCAAGCTTCTCTGAAGGGTTGTTTATGATGTAGAGCGTCGGATTTATCGCAGCGTTCTCGACAATATAAAGCCAGTACTGCTCTTTGAATCTCTTGGCCTTAAACCATTCGTTAGGGGTTAGTGCGACATCCCCAGTCGTTGCCCTCGCCTTCACTTCAATGTACCTAATCTTACCATCCTTCCCTTTTGAACGAATATCATACCCCAGATTCTCCTTTGATACATCCTCAGGCACTCTACCGTGCATCCTCTCGTATGACATCGCAACTTCCATGCCTATCCTTTCGATTTCCTCATCACTAACCATCTCATCTCCAGCAACAACCCTGATGACCCCAATGAGTTTTGGCATGGTTACTGTGAGATTCTTTTCCCTTTCAATTTCCCACTTCAATTCATCGAGAGCTTTCTCATATTCCTTCTTCCTCCTTTCAGCCATCTGTATGGCCAGCTCCATCTTTTCTCCTTTCTTTCTCCTTTCTTCGTATTCAATCAGCCTGATGTCGTAACTTCTTATGAGGCTCTCAAGTGATTTAACACCATATTTCTCCTTGATTTCTGCCTGTCTGAGTCTCTCCCTCAAAAGCTCGTCTTTGAACTCCATCAGTGCTCTAATTGCAAAACTTTCGGCCTCTTTTTTCCAGCTTTCTTCAAGATTGTATTCTCCGCCTGACGGAGCTAAATCCCAGATGATGGACGGGTTGAGTGATTTGACTTCACCAGTTCTATCATCTCTGTAGATGGCAAACAGTCTCTTACCTGCCACAGTGCCTTTTCCATCTCTTACCTCACCCTCAAAGAAAAAAATGAGGCCATTGTAAATTCCAGACGGGTCTCTGAAAACCGCTCCTTTCATGCAATCTTTTAGGTAATTTCTAAGAACCCACTCCATGACAGCTTCAAACAAAGGATGTCCGAAAGATACGAATTCAGCACCAGCATTCTTCAGCGCAACATCCTTGTCAAAGGTTATGTTCTTGTATCTGGAGGCAAGAGTGCCCCATGTATTCTTGAAACTCTCTTCAGCAGCAATCTTTCTGATTTCGTATGGTATGGAATCAATCCTGTAGAACTCACCTGTTTTTGTTATCTTACTCCCAGCTTTTTCAAAAGCTCTAACGAAGAAATTTTCAGTATATTCTGGAATTAGTCTGTATTCCTTGGCTTTTTCAGCCATTTCCTTGATTCTTGTATAATCTATAAATCTGGTTGCAAGACTCTCTCCGAGAGCATCCTTGACCTTAGCAATGTACTCTTCATCCAGCTTTGCCTCGATAGTCTTTAGAATCTCATCGATATCTCTTGCATTAGCAGCTGCTTCGATGACGAGCTGATAAAAATCCTTTCCAGGAAATATTTCGCCGATTACGTCGAAAACTTTATCCCCAAGAGCGTCTTTAATCTCCTTCAATTTGTCAAGCAACCTTGCAAGTACCATCCCCTCTCTTGTATCCTCGTTTACGAGGTTGTAAATGAAGACCTCCTTTGTTTGCCCGTATCTGTGAATCCTTCCCATCCTCTGCTCAAGCCTGTTGGGATTCCACGGGATATCGTAGTTAATCATAATGTTGCAAAACTGCAGATTGATACCCTCTCCAGCAGCCTCAGTGGCAACCATGACTTGAGTGTTATGCTTGAACTCCTTCTCCGCTTTAATTCTGTCTTCGAGCTTCATTCCACCGTGGATGTAATTAACGCTATAGCCCCAGCTTCTGATTTTGTCGTACAGGTAATCAAGAGTATCTCTTGATTCAGTGAATATCAGAATTTTATGATTCTTCAGCTCATCTCTCTCCATGAGCTTTTTAAGCTCCTTCAGCTTGACTTCACTCTCATTCCTGATTATATTATCAGCCATTTCGATGAGCATTTCAATCGTTTTTATCTCCTTTTCAAGTTCTTCCTTGGTTTCAGCAACGCTTAGAGCTTCCCAATCCTGTTCAATTCTCCATCTCTCCTCCTCCTCATAGTCTTCAAGTTCTTCAATGTCAGTCGGCTTCACTTCTTCTTCAATGCCACCTCTCAGATACTCTTCGAGCCTTCTTTTTCTTCTCCCTAAGGAGCGTTTCAGTGCATAAACGCTCGACGCCATTCTTCTTTGCAGTATAATCAAAGCAAAAGCGACATTCCTCTTTTTCTCGCTCTTCAACGCCTTGTTGTATTGGTTTATGACATATTTTGAAAGCTCATAGTAAAGTCTCCGTTCCTCATCAGTTATATTGAACTTTATTGTAAATACATGTCTTGGGAGAAATAACGGTCTGCCCTCAAAATCACTTAAGTCTTCTTTGAGCCTCCTAATAAATAACGGATTATCTCTGTTTCTAATTGATTCCATTAGCATTGACTTGTCTGAGAAAAAACCAGGCTCAAGCAAGTCAAGAAACAACCTGAAATTCTCAGGGTCGCCTTTGTGGGGTGTTGCTGTCAGGAATAGCAGATGCTCTGATGTCTTGGATAGAACCTCACCAAGCTTGTATCTTGCAGTTTTGTTTATCTTCTCTCCATAGCGATAAGCAGCCATTTTATGTGCTTCATCCACAATGACCAAATCCCAGTGAACGCTGCTGAGGGAGTTGAGAACATGCTCCTGCTTTGCAAAGTCTATGGAAGCTATCACCTGATTCTCCCTCTCCCATACATTTTCACCAAAGTGAGCGTCCATTGTGTATCTGTCGACAATAACAAAATTCTCAGAAAACTTTTCCTTCAACTCTCTCCTCCACTGGTCTTTCAAATGGCCTGGAGCAACAATGAGAATTCTCTTCGCAAGGCCTCTCAACTTCAATTCTTTTATCACCAATCCAGCCATTATGGTCTTACCAGCTCCGGGATCGTCGGCAATAAGAAACCTAATTCTTGGAAGTTTGAGAGTATAGCCATAAACAGCCTCAATTTGATGGGGTAATGGGTCAACTCTCGAAACATTCATTGCTAGTATTGGGTCAAAAAGCGAAGCAAGCCTGAATCTATATGCTTCCAAACCAAGAAAGACTTTATCGGCACTTGCAGAGAAATCAGTATCATACGTGAACGCTTTTAGTTTAGAAATTTCTTCTTTTGGAATTATGGTGTCAATATGCTGATTGCTGTTAATTGTTGCCCCAACAATTCTCAAGTAATCGCCGAACTCTTCAACCTTCTCTATTTTTACAGGCTCCGGGAAAAATGAGGATTGGATAACAATACCACTTCTAATTTCCATGGAATTCTATGTGAATTTCGATGTATATTTCATTTACTAAGTTCTCATCAAAATTTTTTCTATAGGCTTAGCGTAACTTGGTTATTCATGGAATTTAATTCTGATTCCTGTCCTCTATTTTCCTAATTCTAATAGGGTCCTTGCAGAATCAGCAATCTAATCTCTTTTCCTACAC
>MTMT01000098.1 GCA_002010195.1 Archaeoglobus sp. JdFR-32 | reverse complement strand
CCCCACGGGATACTTGAGATTCCCGCCATAATCCTCGCATCATCTTACGGTATGTGGCTTGGAAGGTTATTTTTCAACTATGTGTGGTACAACAAAAAAGTTGATTTCAACACAGCTATAAAACTCTGCATTAAAAGGTTTATCAGGGTTGTCATGCCGGTACTCCTAATATCCGCAGTAATCGAGACTTTCATTTCACCTCTCGTCCCGATACTCCTCTTCCCGAGTTGATTTCTTTTCCAGTCCCAACGAGTCCAATAAATACGAAAATTTAATATTCGGAAGATGTCTATGCCCTTAAGAAATTCACGAAAGGAATATTAATATGATTATATCTATTCGGAAAATAAAAAGAGAGGGATGAAAATGGGGTCAACGGAAAAAGATAAAGTCAGAAAAAAAGAAGTTGAGAAACTCCCCGCAAAAGAGAATTTCTCCGAATGGTACCATGAAATTATTCAGAGAGCGGAGTTGATGGATGTAAGATACCCCGTTAAAGGATTATACGTGTGGTTTCCTTTCGGATTTAAGCTCAGACAACTCATATATAATAAGCTAAGGGAGATTATGGATAGAGACCATGACGAGGTGTACTTCCCAACATTAATTCCCGAAACCGAACTCGGAAAAGAGGGGGAACACATAAAAGGATTTGAGGATGAAGTCTACTGGGTAACTCACGGCGGACTCGATGAGCTTGATGTGAAACTCGCCTTGCGCCCCACAAGTGAGACTGCAATGTATCCGATGTTCAAACTTTGGATTAGAAGCCACACGGACATGCCTCTCAGGGTTTACCAGATAGTGAATATTTTCAGGTACGAAACAAAGCACACACGACCAATGATAAGGTTGAGGGAGATAACATCGTTTAAGGAAGCCCATACAGTTCACAGAGACTTTGATGAGGCTGAAGAGCAGGTAAAATCAGCGGTTAAACTCTACAAAGAATTTTACGATTTTCTTGCAATCCCATATCTGGTTATACAAAGACCCGAGTGGGATAAATTCCCGGGAGCAGCATACACAATTGCGTTCGACACGATAATGCCCGACGGAAGGACGATGCAGATAGGAACTGTTCACCACCTCTCAAACAACTTTGCGAGAACCTTCGACATAAAGTACGAGAAGCCGGATGGCACACACGAGTACGCCCACCAAACATGCTACGGCATATCGGAAAGGTGTGTCGCTGCAGTTGTAAGCATTCACGGAGACGACAACGGACTTGTACTGCCGTTCGAGGTTGCTCCAGTCCAGATAGTCATAATTCCGGTACTGTACAAAGGCAAAGAAGGTGTGGTAATGGAGGTTGCTGAAAAACTCGAAAAAGAACTGAAAGCCAAGGGCTTCAGGGTTGTTCTCGATGACAGCGATGATAGACCCGGAGCAAAATACTACAAATGGGAGATGAGGGGGGCAAGCATCAGGATTGAGATTGGTCCAAAGGAAGCTGAAAGTGGGGAGATTAGAGTTTCCTTCAGAGATACGCTTGAAAAATTCAACATGAAAACGGAGGAACTGAACGAGAGTAAAATACTCGAGTGGGCTGAAGAAATGAAGGAGAGACTTTACAGAAGTGCCTTAGCGGGAATGAAGGAGAAGATTAGATACTACGAGAGCCTCGATTCAATAAAGGAGTGGNTAGGAAAAGGTGTTGCACTGGTTCACTTCTGCATGTCGGAGAGATGTGCACAAAAAATAGAAGAGTCCACTTCCGCAGGGATACTCGGCAGTCTTCAAGAAAAAGGCGAATGGTTTGAAGGAGATTTGAATGGTAAATGCATAGTTTGCGGTGGAGAGGGAGTATTATCCGCTATATCAAAGGCATATTAAGGTGATCGCATGATTTTCAAAAAAGAATATAATGAGGCGAGAAACAACGAAAACAAGAACATTGAGAATGATGGTAAAGAGGGTAAAAATGGTAGATTAATCATTGACAGGTACAAGTGTGCTTACTGTGGAGCATGCATAGCGGTTTGCAAATACGATGCTAACCTCCTCATCGAGACATTCGTGGAGATTGATGAGGATAAGTGTACACTCTGTAAAGCTTGTGTAAGAACATGTCCAATGAACGCCATAGAGGTGATCGATGGATGAATTACGATTACGATGTCGTAGTCGTCGGAGCGGGGCCTGCTGGCTCAATGTCCGCAAAAACATGTGCAGAGAACGGACTTAAAGTTCTCCTAATCGAAAAAAGGCAGGAAATCGGGACTCCGGTAAGATGTGCAGAGGGAGTAAGTAAAGAATCTCTCGAACAGTTTTTTGAGATTGATAAAAAATGGATTGCCAAGGAGGTAGTTGGTGCGATAATCTACACACCAGACGGGACCACAGTAAGGCTGAGCGAAGGTATGGCTGGAAACGAGGNGGGATATGTTCTTGAAAGAAAGATTTTCGACAGAGCTATTGCAAGAATGGCATCCAAGAGTGGTGCAGAGGTTGTGGTTAAGACTACCGCAGTTTCTATGAGAAGAGAGAAAGATGGTGTGGTTTTAGGCTTGAGAAGGCTCGGAGAATACTACGAAGTGAAATCGAGAATAGTGATCGGTGCTGATGGTATAGAGAGTAGAGTAGGAAAATGGGGTGGAATAGATACAACGATAAAGATAAGTGAAATCGAGAGTTGCATTCAATACCTAATGAGTGATATCAGCTTTGATCCAGATTACACCCACTTCTGGATTGGCAGAAAATTCGCTCCCGGAGGATATGTTTGGCTATTCCCGAAGGGAGACGGTATTGCCAATGTTGGATTGGGTGTCCTACCAACTCAAACCAAGGAAAGTGCTAAGGTATGGCTTGATAGGTTCGTTGAGGAACACTACCCTGAGGGAGAGATAATAGAGGTTGTTGCCGGTGGTGTGCCGGTAACCGGACCGATAGAGACCGCTGTTGCAGACAATATCATGCTCGTGGGAGATGCTGCAAGACACGCAGATCCAATTACAGGAGGTGGAATCGCTAATGCCCTGAAAGGAGGGTACTTTGCAGGAGATGTTGCAAGCAAAGCTGTTAAAGCCAGAGATTACTCTAAAAACTTCTTGAAAAGATACGATGAGCTCTGGAAGAACGATTTCGGGAAAACCCTATACAGAAACAAAATTTTGCAGAAGAAGTTCCTAAAGCTGGATGATGAAACATTCAATAAACTCGCTAAAAGCATCGGAAACTACGATCTAAGCGAAATAAGCGTTAAAAAACTTGTTGTAGAACTTATAAAGCATAATCCAAAACTAATGTGGGATCTAAAGGATTTGTTCCTTTAGCTAACGGACGCATACGAAAATAGAGCGGAAAAGGAGGTGAACAATGAACGCAAATCTTCTACCAAAAAAGGTCTTTTTTGTTACCGGTGTTGGCAGGCATTCTGATCCTCTCGTCAGTTTCGAGCTTGCCCTCAGAGATGCAGGAATTGAGAAGTTCAATCTTGTTCCAGTTAGTAGTATCATCCCTCCCGGATGCAAGATTATAAGTCCTCCAGAAGGTTTGGCGGAGCTATATCCCGGACAGATCGTTTTCACAGTTATGGCAAGACACACGAGCAATGAGAAGGGCAAGAAGATATTCGCAAGCATAGGTGTCGCCAAACCCACGGATGAATCAAAAAACGGATATATAGCAGAATACTCGGGCGAATGGGACGAAAAACTACGGGAACATGCGGGAGACATGGCTNGTTACATGCTTGAATCCGCATTTAACACGAAGGATTTTGAGAAATTCACCGTAATTGAGGTAGCGGAGGTTGAAGATTTCACAACAGTCATATCATCGGCGGTCTTTGTAATCTAAGGGATTTACAACCTCACATTTAAAACATATTACCAAGCTTTTTTACTTCTTTTATTCTATCAAATTATTTCCAAAATTCATATTTTGAGCAAGCAAAATTTTAAATTTTTAATTTCCTTTAAAATTTTATGGAATTTAGAAAAGAGGTTGAAATTTCAAGAGTTCTCCTGCCCAACGGAAGTGTGGAGGAAAATAAAGTTGAGATAAGATACGACCCATTAACACTCCAGACCTCAAGAGTCCTTAAAAAAACCCCTCCTTTTTCACAGGTTTCCACATTCGACGACGAGATCGAGAGCACTAAATCTTGGTGTCCCTTCTGTCCTGAAAGAATTGATGAGATGGTTGCAAGAGACCCTGATCTCCTAAAAGGAGAGCTTATAAAAAGAAATGAAGCAGTACTGTTTTCGAATATAGTTCCCTACTCAAAATATTCCTATGTGGTCAGAATGACGGAGGAACACTACCTTGATTTATCTGAATTTAGAAAAGAACACTTTTTCGATTCGTTATTTCTTATTAAAGATGTCCTCAAAAAATTACGGGAAGGGAAATACTATATCAGCATAGGAATGAACTACCTGAAACCCGCAGGGAGCAGTATAATGCACCCACATATCCAAACCNTGATATCTGAGACATCAACAGACTACTTCGCAAGAATGGATTGGAGTGCACTTGAATTCTATGAGGAAAAGAAAAAGGACTACTGGATTTATCTCACTGAAAAAGAGAGAGAAATCGGTGAAAGATTTGCAGGCAGAACCGAGAAAACTGAGTGGGTCTCCGCATTTGCTCCGAAGGGATTCTACCACTTCATAGGAATACCAGAGGAGAGAGAATTCTTAAGCATGACGGATGAACAGCTGGATGGGATATGCGACGGGCTCATAAGAATATTGAGATTCTACAGAGATAGAGGGTTCAACTCGTTCAACATCTCGATTTTCTTAGCAGATAGACTGGGGGAGCACTTTAGAACAAACATAAATATCCTTGCAAGAACACCCTTCGATAGATACTACTGGTGTGATGTGTACTTCCCAAAAATGCTTCACGATGAGACGATCTCATACCTCGTCCCGGAAGAATATGCAAAGGAACTATCCGAATACATGGACTGAGTGAGAGGANATGATAGTCGAATCGAGATTATACGATAGAAAAAACGGAGATGTCATTTGTAATACATGCATGCACCGGTGCAGAATTAAAAATGAAAAGTGGGGGAGATGCAGAGTCAGAAAGAATGAAAGTGGAGTTTTGAATGTCTACAACTACTGCATGGTCTCCGCGGTTGCAATGGATCCTATTGAGAAGAAACCGCTCCACAATTATAAACCCGGAAGTAAAGTACTGTCATTCGGTTCAGTAAGCTGTAATTTTAGATGTCCTCACTGTCAAAATCATGAGATAGCTTTTTCAGACCTCACATATCCCTACCTCAGGGAAGTATGCCCCGAGGAGATTAAAAAGATGGCTCTTGAGAGATCNGCAGACGGAATTGCATGGACATACAACGAGCCCGCCATATGGCATGAGTTCTGTCTTGATTCAAGTAAGCTCGTCAAGGAAGAGGGTTTGTTCGTAGTATATGTATCGAACGGCTATATGACTCCAGAAGCAATTGATGAGTTCGAAGGAGTGCTTGATGCGGTTAATGTGGATGTCAAAGCCTTTACCGAAAAATTCTACAAAAAATTCTGCAAAGCTAAGCTCGATAGAGTCATAGAATGCGTGGAGTACCTACATAAAAAAGGTGTCTTCATCGAGATAACATACTTGATAATCCCTGATGAAAACGATAGCGATGATGAAATCAGGAAATTTACCGAATGGGTTGCAGAATTGGACAGAAGAATTCCCGTACATTTCTCCAGATTTCATCCAGATTACAAACTTATGAATAAACCTTCCACACCAATAAAGACCTTGGAAAGAGCTGTCGATATTGCTTTGGAAAACGGTTTAGAGTACGTTTACATAGGAAATGTTTGGGGACATGAGAGGGAGAGCACATTTTGCCCAAAATGCGGGAAAAAGATAATTTCAAGAAACGGGTTCTATGTGGAAAAAATTGAGCTAAAAAGAAATAAATGCCCGGGTTGTGGATATGAGCANAATATAGTTATATGAAGGATGTTTTTACGATTTTAGAGAAGGTTAAAGAAAAATAGATAGTTTCGAACTTGCTTGAGTTTTCGTTTAAGATTTTAATAACTGGATTTCCTATGCAGTTGATTTTATAATTATTAAGGATTCTTCCTTTTCTTCACTTGGACGAGATACATACGAAGAACTGACCAAGGAGTCTTTCAATATCCATTTTCAGGATTCTTCCTTTTCTTCTTAGTGCAGACATTCTCTTACCTGTTCCAAGCTCAGACTTTCAATATCCATTTTCAGGATTCTT
>MTMT01000093.1 GCA_002010195.1 Archaeoglobus sp. JdFR-32 | reverse complement strand
CCCCCTCGATCGTGGAAAGGATTATGGGGAGAAATTATGAGAATGGAAATTGAGGAGGGAAGCTTCTACACATACCTCCCCGAAGGATGCGAAATATGTAGGGAGGGAGGAAAACTCGTTCTTTTTATTACTGGAGAGTGTGTTCATTCGTGCTACTACTGCCCGATATCTGAGGAGAGAAAGGATAGTGATGTTGTTTACGCAAACGAAAGAAGGGTAAGGACCTTTGAGGATGTTTTAGAGGAAATTGAACTCATGTCAGCAGAAGGTGCAAGCATAACCGGGGGTGAACCCCTATCAAAACCTGAAAGAACATACGAGTATCTGAGGTTCTTCAAAAAGTATGATCTGCATGTTCATCTATATACGAGCATTCCAGCAGGGTGGAAAATCATAGACAAACTTGCGGAAAATGGTCTCGATGAGATACGATTCCACCCGGTTGGGCTTGAGAATGTGGAGAAGTTTCGGGATAGTATCAGGTATGCGATGAGAAAGGGCATGTCTGCCGGGTTCGAGATACCCGCTCTGTACTACAATCCCACCATTGCGCACATCTCGAATGAACTCGATTGCTTCGTGAATCTGAATGAGCTCGAGTTTTCGAGCACGAACTACTCAAAACTGCGGAACTTGGGTTATGAGGTGGACGAGTTCTACGGAGCGGTGGGAAGCTATGAGATCGCAGAAAAATACGCGAGGAGCATCAAAAAATTCCACTACTGTACCGCTAAATTTAAGGACGGGGTCCAGTTGAGGAGAAGACTACTCAGAATGGCTTTAAATCATCCGGAATTTTATAGTGTAACGGAGGATGGAACGATCATGTGCGGTTTCGTTCGGGGCGATAGTGAAAAAATTCAAAAAGCCATTGATTTTTTGAATAAGGTGTCGGTGGAATTCACCGTAGTCTATGGTAGTAACGAAGATGGCGATGAGGACATTCTCGGTGTTGAAACGGGAATAGATGTGGTGAAAAAGTGGAAAAAAGAGTTAAAAAACNTCGGGTTGGATGTAAGCATCATTGAGAGGTACCCAACATCTAAAAGAATAGTTGTGGAAGTGGAGCCACTGTAGCCATAGTAGCATGGAACATCCGAGTTATAACAGGTAAGAGGTGTATCTGTGGAGGAAGATTGGGGTAAAAAGGGGAAGGATAGGGAGAAGGATAAAGAAAAGGAGATCGAAACGAGATTGAGGAAGTATCTCGATCGGGACAAGAATGGGGTTAGGGAACAGCTTCTTCGACTAATGCTCAGCGGAGAAAAATACACAACCTCCGAAATCTACGATGAATTGAGGAGAAAGGGAGTTGAAATCAAAACGAGAGGAGTTTCGGCGATGATAGGATTAATGAGTGCAAGACTTGGGATAATAAAAATGGAACTCGGCAATAAGAATAGNTACTTCCTCAAGCCTGAGTATATGGAACTCGTTATTAGGGTTCTTGATGAGTATGCGAAAAACAGAGAATAACGGTGGTTGGATGATCAGGTCTGTTGTTTCAAAGATTTACGAGAGGTCTCTAATCTCGGAGATCAAGAACGGAANAATGCCCGAGCACATAGCAATAATTATGGATGGAAATAGAAGATATGCGAGGAATAAAGGTCTTCCGGTTAGAGTNGGACATTATTTTGGATCGAAAAAAGCTGAAGAGGTTTTAAACTGGTGTTGGGATCTTAAAATAAAGAATGTTACCGTTTACGCTTTTTCAACTGAAAATTTCAAGAGAAGTGATGAGGAGAAGAAAAACATCTTTAATTTAATGAGGAAGGAATTAAAGAGGCTTGCGGAAGATACGAGAATTCATAAGAACAAGGTTAAAGTCAGAATTATCGGCAAAAAAGAGCTTCTACCAGATTATGTTTTGAGTGCGATAGAAGAGGTAGAGAGAAGAACATCAAAGTACTCGGGATTCTTTCTGAATATTGCAATCGCGTATGGCGGAAGGCAGGAGATAACGGATGCTGTGAGAAAGATCCTGAGGTTTTTGAAGGAGGGCAGGATAAGGAAGGAGGACATAACTCCCGACTTCATAGAGAAGCATCTGTACACCAACGGAGGTTCAAGGGTTGATCTGCTTATAAGGACTGGTGGGGAGCAGAGACTATCGAATTTCCTTCCTTGGCAGTCTGTGAAGGGCTTGGCTTATTTTTGTGATGTTTATTGGCCCGAGTTCAGGAAAATAGATTTGCTGAGAGCTATTAGGTCATGGCAAAAGATGAATTTGAGACAGAGTATGGTTGATGGGTGATTGCAATGGGGACGAAACTCACTTACGAGTTTAAGAGAAAGCTTGAAGAACTCGAAAAAATGAAGGGTAGAGGAACAGAGCTTATAACACTCTACATTCCACCGGATAAAAATATAGCAGACATATCCAACCAGTTGAGAAATGAATTAAGTCAAGCTGCCAATATCAAGTCAAAGCAAACGAGAACGAGTGTTATGGCTGGTCTTGAAGCAATTCTACAGAGGTTGAAGTACTACAAGAAGCCCCCTCAGAACGGGATGGTGATTTTGAGCGGGAACATAGACCTTGGCGGGGGAAAGCAAAAGCAGATAACAGAAATAATAGAACCTCCTGAGCCGGTTCCCTTGTACAAGTATCATTGTAATTCGAGCTTCTATTTAGATCCACTTAAGGAGATGTTGAAAGAAAAGAAGATTTATGGTTTGATTGTAATTGATAGAAGGGAAGCAACCGTTGGGATTTTGAGGGGGAAGAGAATTGAAGTTTTGAGCTACTCATCATCGATGGTTCCGGGCAAGCACAGGCAGGGTGGGCAGAGCAGTGTGAGATTTGAGAGGTTGAGAGAGATAGCAATTCATGAGTTTTACAAAAAGGTGGGTGAGAAAGCTACGGAAGCTTTATTACCGCATCTTCAAAATCTTGTTGGGATACTGATCGGAGGTCCGAGCCCGACGAAGGAGGAGTTTTATGAGGGAGAGTACCTTCATCATGAACTCCAGAGAAGGGTTATAGGTTTATTCGATGTTAGTTACACTGATGAAAGCGGTCTTTTTGAGCTTGTAGAAAAAGCACAGGATGCTCTTCAGGAGTTGGATTTGATAAGGGAGAAAAAACTGATTGGTAGGTTTTTGCATGAGATCGCAAGGGATGGCTTATCTGCATACGGGGAGGATGAGGTAAGAGAGTACCTGAACATCGGAGCGGTTGATACCTTGCTATTGAGTGAAGGTTTGAGATACGAGAGAATCAAGTATAGGTGTCCTGCTTGTGGGGAGGAGAAGGTAATCACGGTTAGAGAGGGTGTAAATCAGCCACCAAAGTGTGATAAAGATGGAGTGGAAATGGAGGAAGAGGATAGAGAGGACATAGTATTGGAACTGAGTGAACTTGCTGAAAGTATGGGTGCAAAAGTCGAGTTCATATCAACGGACTCCGAGGAAGGGGCAATGCTTCTGAACGCCTTTGGTGGGATAGCGGCGATACTTAGATTTAAACCCAACAACAATTAAGGTGATTGAATGTTTAGGGTTTTCAGAAGAGAAGTTGAGGATTTGTTGAAGGATTACTGTGACCTCAGATTCCTGAGGGAGAGCGAGCATGCGGATCTAACCTGCACGGTTGCATTCAAGATCGCAAGAGAAAGAAAGAAGAGCCCCTCGGAAATTGCTGAGGAGATCGCAAATGAATTGTTGGACAAAATTAGTGGTTACATCGGAAGTGTTGAGGTTTTAAACGGATACATCAATTTTTATGCGGATTACGAGTTTCTTGAGGATACCGTGAACACCATACTTGATGAAGATGAGGATTACGGTAGCATGACTGAAAGAGGAAAGGTTCTCATTGAACACACATCCGCCAATCCTGACGGACCTTTACACATCGGACATCTGAGGAACTCCATTATTGGAGATACAATAGCGAGAATTTTTAGAAAAGCGGGGTACGATGTTAGAACCCAGTACTACATGAACGACATGGGGAGGCAGATTGCCTTAACAGTCCTCGGTGTGAGAGAGTTTGGACTATCTTTGAAGAAGCCCGATCATGCGGTAGCGGAAGCTTACATATCCATAAATAAGTTAATGGAAGAGGATGAGAAGAAGGCTGAGAAAATCAACAGCATGGCAGATAAACTGATGTTGGACTACGAACTCGGAAAGGAGGATGTATCCGAAGAGTTCAGGAAGATCGTGGAGATGGCTTTAGAGGGGATAAAGCAAACTCTGAGAGAAATCAACATTGAGCACGATGAGGTGGTATGGGAGTCCGAGTTCGTAAGGAACGGATATGTCGATACGGTGTTGGAAAGGTTAGAAGAAGCGGGTTTGCTAAAAAAAGATGGAGCATGGTTCATAGATTTGGAATCGAAAGGTTATGAAAAGAATGTTGTAGTCAGAAGAGAAAATGGAACNAGTCTGTACATTACAAGAGATTTAGCATACCATGTGTGGAAGAATGAGAATTTTGAGAGGTTTGTAAATGTTCTTGGAGCAGATCACAAATTGATAGGGCAACAGTTGAGCTATATACTTAGATTGTTGAATCTGAAACCTCCGGAAATTGTGTTTTTTGAATTCGTGTCTTTACCGGAGGGATCTATGAGCACGAGGAAAGGAAAGTTCATATCTGCTGATGAGTTGATTAGAAAGGTGTATGAAGAGGCATATGAGAAGATAAAGGACAGAGATATGGATGATGAGGTGAAGGAGAGGGTTGCAAGGAGTGTTGCGGTTGGAGCCTTGAGATTCGACTTTGTTAGGCTCGCTCCCGAAAAACCAATGACATTCGATTGGAAAAAAGCACTCGATTTTGAGAGGCAAACGGCAAGTTACATCCAGTACTCTCATGCGAGAGCTTGCAGTATAATGAGGAAAGCGGTCGAAATGGGCATGCCGGATCTGGAGTTGGTTGGAGAGATCTGCACACCAAAGGAGAGAGAGTTAATTATTCATCTCTCNAAGTTTACAACTGTCATGGAGAGGGTTCTGAAGGAGCTAAGACCGAATGTTTTTGCAGATTATGTCCTCGAAACCGCGATAAAGTTCAACGATTTCTATCAAACCCATCATGTGCTCAAGGAGGAAAAGGAGGTACGAATGCACCGTCTCGCGATCGTCGATGCGGTGAGGATAGTTCTCAGGAATGGACTGAACCTTCTTGGAATTGATGCCCTTGAAAGAATGTGACAGTGTTCAGGATTGAGAATCCGTTTGAAGGCCTATTCCTCAGCAATTAGCCAAGCTTTTGACCCATCTTCACTTATAGCAACCACATTCTTTGCATCATCACTCATCTTAAGCCAGCGGAATCGATCTTCCAAGGTAAAATTCCACACCTCCTTTCTTTCGGTTAAATCATAGCAGTATATACTCGGATGCTGAAAATCTCCTCTGGAGGTAACTAAATATTTTTCGTTGAGGTATATCGGAACTCCGCCGAAGCTAAAGAGCGGTTTCAGGTTGTAGTCGAACACCCATGTGGAGTCGTTGTAATATCCCACTATGTATTTGGAGTTCAACATTGGTTTGATCTCTCCTTTGCTTGAAGTCAGAATCTCTCCTCCGATATTAAGTACGAATGTGCTCCCGTTGTCCNCCATAACGATCCTCTCTCCATAAACATAAGCCATNTGGGAGGAGGATTTTTTCACCCAGAGTAGTTTTCCATCTTTTAGNAATGCCACCTTGTCGGTAGAACCATCGCTACCCACTACAACATATCCATCATTCGATACGCTTATCTCGTTGTAGAGTGAGTCTTTCAGGTCATATTTCCAGAACACATTGGTATTGGGATTGTAGCACCCGATGTGTCCGCTTACGAGGTAGCAGACATAGTTTCCATTTGGAGACTTTTTTACGGTATCGGCGACAAGCCCGTACCAATATTTTTTAACATCAACGACAATCCCTTCGAAGTTTAGCACATTCAGTCCGGAATAAAACTCGTTTCCTTGGCAATCACCTACAACAAATATAGCTTCATCGGTCATCTCTATTACAGAGATTTTACAGCCGGTAGGTTTTTTCCATACCACTCCTTTTCGATCCAAGAAAACAAGTTCACCGTTTGCGGATTCGATAAGGGCTATATGTTTTCCGTCACTTGTGATGCCCGGTGGGGATAGTGTTGGTGTCGAAAAGTTATATTGCCATTTGATCTTCATGTTTGTCTCTGAGGCCTGATACTGCATACCCTCCTTGGAGGTACACCCACTCAGTAACACCACCAACAGAATTAGTGATATAAATACATATAGCCTGAGTTTTTTCATTCCGTTACCACCTTTATAAGGGGGTTGAGAAAACGATCTTAAAAATTTTTTCATTTTTTT
>MTMT01000091.1 GCA_002010195.1 Archaeoglobus sp. JdFR-32 | reverse complement strand
AACGGACTGAACTTCCTGATTTCACTTACATTTGCAGTTCTGTACCACAGATACGGATACGAAGCTTCAGCTATCGCTCATGCCCTCGGTGATTTAGCGGTGTTTTGGGGATTGCCGGTGGTATGGATACACTGATAGCGAATTATTCAAAGTTTGTGTAAACCATATCCCGCTTAAATTCAATTTCAACTGANTAGATGTGCTAAAGGGTTACAGCCTTTTCTCCTCTCTGCATTGCAACTCTGCCAGTTCTCGCAAGCTCCTTTATACCAAACTGCCTCATCAAATTGATAAAAGCCCTCACCTTGTCCTCATCTCCCGTGATCTCTATTATCAAGCTATCCCTCGAGACATCCACAACTCGCCCCCTGAATATGTTTGCAAGCTCCACTATTTCTCCCCTCGTATCAGAAGTTGCTTTTACTTTCACGAGTACGAGTTCCCTCTCAACACTCTTCTCAGTTACATCACTGACCTTGATAACATCAATTAGCTTATTTAACTGCTTCATAACCTGCTCAACCACTCTTAAATCACCTTTAACAACAATCGTCATTCTTGAGATGTCTTCTCTATCGGTTGTACCAACAGTAAGGCTCTCTATGTTAAAATTCCTTCTCCTAAAGAGGGACGAGACCCTTGCAAGAACTCCCGGTTTATTCTCCACAAGCACAGAAATCGTATATTTGCTTTCTTTTGAATTATTCCTTGAATTAACCATANAGGAACACCTCTTCACTTCAACCCTAATAGTCCCCATCAATTATCTGATTCAAGCCCGCACCGGCAGGAACCATCGGAAAAACATTTTCAAGTCTTTCAACTCTGAAATCCATGACTACCGGCCTATCTCTGATTTCAAAAGCCTCTTTTAGAACATCTTCGACTTCTGANGGTTTTTCTACCGTAAAACCTACTCCACCAAATCCTTCAGCTATCTTTTCAAAGCTCATCTCCTTGCACCTAAGACAGGTAGCAGAATACCTTTCATTGTAAAATAGCTCCTGCCATTGCCTGACCATACCCAAAAACTGGTTGTTCATAACAGCAATTTTAACNGGGATGTTGAAATCAACACATGTCGCAAGTTCCTGAATGTTCATTAAAAAGCTCCCATCACCCGCAATGTCCACAACATTCCTATCCGGAAATGCCATTTGTGCACCTATTGCAGCGGGAAAACCAAAACCCATAGTACCAAGCCCTCCGCTCGAGATGAACTGCCTTGGATACTTCGTTTTGAAAAATTGTGCTGCCCACATTTGATTTTGTCCTACCTCAGTTGTTACTATGGTGTCCCCTTCAACCTCAAATATCTTCTCTATTATGAATTGGGGCCTTAATTTGTTGTCTTTTTTGTACTTCAAGGGATATTTTTTCCTCCACGAGTTAACTCTATCCTCCCATTCCTTCCTCTTTTTGTATTTGATGAGTTTGACGAGGGAAGTCAGGATTCCCTTCGCATCTCCAACAATCGGGACATCAACCCTAACATTTTTTCCTATCTCTGCGGGGTCTATGTCGATGTGAATTATCTTAGCATAAGGGGCGAAGCTTTCGATTCTGCCAGTTGTTCTGTCGCTAAATCTAGTTCCCACCGCAATAACAAGATCACACTCAGTTAGAGCATAATTCGCATATTTTGAGCCATGCATACCTACGAATCCGAGACACAAGGGATGTGTTTCGGGAAATGAGCTTTTGCCCATCAGAGTTGTAGCAACAAATGCAGGAATAGTTTCCGCTAATTCCACAAGCTCAGCACTTGCATTGGAGAGAATCACCCCTCCCCCAGCAAGAATCACAGGTCTTTCAGATTCCATTATAAGTTCCGCAGCCCTTTTAATCTGCTTGGGATGACCTTTTATCTTTGGCTTATATCCGGGAAGATTTACCTTTTTCGGGTAGTTATACTCGATCTCAGCAGAGGTGATATCCTTCGGTATATCGATAAGAACGGGGCCCGGCCTCCCAGTTGAGGAAATGTAAAATGCTTCAGCAATTATATCGAGCAATTCATCCGGGTTCATGACTATGTAGTTGTGCTTAGTCACAGGGGTTGTTATCCCGGTTATATCCGCCTCCTGAAACGCATCATTACCAATCAGTGTCCTTGGAACCTGTCCAGTTATCACAACAATCGGTGAGGAATCCATATATGCTGTCGCAATTCCAGTGACGGTGTTTGTTGCACCCGGTCCAGAGGTTGCAAAAGCTACCCCGGTCTTTCCGGATGCCCTTGAGTAGCCATCCGCTGCGTGAACTGCTGCCTGTTCATGTCTTGTCAGAATGTGATTTATGCCAGAATCGTACAATGCATCGTACACCTCAATTATAGCCCCTCCAGGTATCCCGAATATTGTATTAACCCCCTCCTCCTCAAAAGCCTTGACAATCGCGTCCGCACCTCGCATTTAATCACCTCTAAAAAAGGCAGAACGCCTTTAAAGAAGTACTACAATAATCCCTACAAGAATCACTACCCCTAAGAATGAGACTCCAATCTTTTCAGAAAACGGGGTAGCGTTCATTGACACCAAATAATTAAAAGGCTTTAAATATTTTTTGGTTCTCGGAATTAGCTTAGCATGTTTCAAATACTTCACAGATAATGAAAATGATCTGATTCAAAGTTTTATTTCCATTCAAGNACCCAAGATCCAGAATTTTGAAGATGTTAGACAAAAACAAAATTTAGCTGGGTTTGAAAACCAACTTAGACAATTGATAATAAATAATTGGTAATAAATAGATAACAAAAAGTTATATTCAAAATAATTCAGATTAGCATGTTCAAGCCTTCGAGCATCGCCTCTACGGACGCCATGATTATGTCCGTTCTTGCACCTCGTGCGGTAACTATTTTATCTCCCCTTTCAAGTTGAACTATTACATCCACAAGAGCGTCAGTGCCTCCAGTTATAGCATCCACATGGTAGCTAACAAGCTTTATGTCACCAAACTCTGCAACTGCCTTTTTAATTGCATTAATTGCCGCATCCACAGGACCCAAACCGATCGCCGCTTCTATTTTCTCATTTCCGTTTATCTTAAGCTTAACACTTGCGGTGGGCATTATGTGCATTCCACTGACGATGGATAGATCTTCGAGCTTCACCTTCTTCTCCCTTTTGATTTGCAGTACCGTCTCAATTATAGTTTTAACATCCGCATCCGTTATTCTCTTCCCTTTATCTCCGATTTCCTTAACCCTCATTAGGATCTCTCTCATCTGCTCTTTGTCCGCCTTGTAGCCAAGCCTTTTCATTATCTCCTCAACACTCGCTCTCCCGGCATGCTTCCCGAGGACGAGTTGTCTCTTTCTNCCCACCATCTCCGGTGTGATAGGCTCATAGGTTGAACTGTCCCTAATGATCGCCGATGTGTGGATGCCGCTCTCATGCGTGAACGCGTATTCTCCCACTATCGGCTTATGTTTCGGAATGACAATTCTCGTTAGCTTCTCAACGAGTTTTGCTGTATCGTAGATGTGTTTCTTCCTTATTCCTGTTTTAAACCCATAATGAAATTCGAGAGCCATTACCGCCTC
The DNA here is from genome assembly GCA_002010195.1 of Archaeoglobus sp. JdFR-32. GTDB lineage: Archaea > Halobacteriota > Archaeoglobi > Archaeoglobales > Archaeoglobaceae > Archaeoglobus_A. The sequence goes on along the minus strand of MTMT01000091.1, from coordinate 3,020 downwards.
CTCAAGAGCGGAGTTTCCAGCCCTCTCACCAATACCATTAATCGTCGCGTGGAACTCTTGTGCACCTCCCTTAACCGCATAGATTGTGTTCGCCGTTGCCAGTCCGAAGTCATCATGGCAGTGAATGGCTATGGGAATCTTGAACTCACTCGTAAGCCTCCTCATTATCTCCTCCGTTTTCTCCGGAATTAGGACACCCACAGTGTCCGCGAAAGTCAATCTGTCAGCCTTTGCGGATTCCGCATTCCTGAATAGCTCTATAATGAAGTTAAAGTCAGCTCTCGATGCATCTTCAGCTCCAAATTCCACGATCAATCCTCTTTCCTTCGCATACTCAATGGCGGAAACAGACATCTCAATGATGTCTTCTTTACTCCTCCCCGGAAATTTGCTGTTAATGTGGATGTCCGAAGATGGTGNGACCATGAAAATAGAGTCTGCTCCAGCTTCTGCTGCTGAATCAATATCCTCCCTCTTTATCCTACCAAAACTACATATTTCCGCATCCAAACCGGCTTCAGATATTTCTCGAATCGCTCTGAAGTCCCCTTCCGATGCTATTGCGGTTCCCGCCTCTATTATATCCACACCCAGCTTATCAAGAGCGGTGGCGATTATCAGCTTCTGCTCGACAGTCAGAGATACTCCCGGTGTTTGCTCTCCATCCCTAAGGGTTGTATCAAGCACTTTCACACGCGACATTCTATCAGACCAATGGTAGAGAAATCGAAAGTGTTTTTAAAATTTATCCGTTAACAAGTTGGATAATTTTTTAATGTCTCTGCTATTGATATACCTACTGAACCAATAAAAGGCGTAGTTTGATAGGAGACTTCGTCAACATCTGAAACTTAAAATCACAAAAAAGCCCAAATTAGAAGATTACGGACCCAAGCATAACTGAAACCACAAGCTGTAAGAAGATTACGATAAAGAAAAGATAGATCGATTTCTCACCCATATCCCTGAACGCATTTTCCACCGATTTGAAGAAGGCGTCCCCCATAACATTAACTTCCACCTCTCTCTTGCCATAGCTGATTTTTCCCGATCGGAGCTGTTTATCTTCCAGTCCACTCACAACACCTACTACAAAATCAATGATTGTCCTCCTCTCCATATCATCACTACCAACAGGCATGTAACCGATTTTCGGCGAGATACCCGTTTTCGAATGGTTATCTGTGGATAGTATAACTGGAGAGATGCCGTTATCTTCAAGCAAATACTCGAGCTCTTCCTTAAACTCACAATTCACATTATTCCCATCCAGCATCAAAATACCATACCTACAACCCTCATAATCGAGGATAAGCATTCCTATCNTACCACATGTGTTGGGAGTTTCAATTCTTTTAGATGTAAAAAAGTAGCCAATCGAATTAGATTCGTCAAATGATTCATCCTTAGCCAACCCGTTATTGGTTAACTTCTCCTTTCCCTTCTCAAACAGAGTTATTAACTCCATAATCTCCTCTGAACCGATCTCATAATTCCTTCTGTGACAGTTATGACAATCCACAATGATCGTTTCACCAAAGATTTTCTCTGCAAACTTATTTATTTCCTCCGGGATGTCGTCAATGGCTGTTTTTCCAGATATGAATATGAGTGTGACAGAATCAAATGGAAATATCTTGAGTGAGAAGTTATTCCCCTCTACCTCCACTGGCCTCTTCGCCCTGAGATCTCTGTCACTGCAAGATATAGCAGAAACTATTCTTTTCACATCCTTTGATGATGATGGATTTGAGCTGTGTTTAACCGTAGAGTGCATGTAAATTGCCTTTCTACCCTCAAGGACTCTCTCAACGAGCATAGCTCCACCGATGTTCCTGAGAGGACCGGGATGGAAGGATGTGGAGATTAGCTCAACATCTCCTATTCTCAGACACTTAACCCACCCTCTTTTTAACTCAGATACTTTAAGCAACTCTTTTTCAAAGTATTCAGGGAGAGTTGTAAGCCAGAATAGAAGAAACGCCCTCAACATCCTCTTAACATTGAAGTTACCGTAATCCCTATCAATGTACTTCAGAAAAACCCACGACAAAAGTACTCCAGCAAATGTCGTGAGAAGATAAGATGAGAACCTGTGAGGTGCCTCGAAAGAGAAATAGAAGTCCACAGGATAAACAAGAATCAGAAGTGTAAATGAGATGATTGCGGTTTTCACCTCTGATGCCTCAGATGTAAAATAAAGAATCATCGTTAGTCCCGCAGCCATCGTCGCAGGTGCCATCACTATCAAATTGAAGTTTCTTAGAATATGTATTGCAATAAAATCAAAAAACTCCACAAAGATCAGAATGAAGAGAGACAGGAAAAATATTCTCCTGCTGGTCAAAGCAAGGGATAGAAAAACCGATGCAAGATATATAGCTATGATTAAAGAGAGACCGATAAAAAAGTACCTCTGGGCAAAAAAGGTTTTGCTTACCGTTCCATTCAGAAGCGATGCGAATAAAATCGTTATCAATCCTATTACAACCGTTATCCTCTTCCTCGGCATTGTGAAGAGCTTCGAATAGAACTTCTCTATCAGTTTCTCGTCAATCATCCCACTTAGAGTTGAGGGTGAAAAATTAAAGATTTTCCTTACAACCATGTAAATTCCTGTGATGTCCCAAATGATACCTCTCATCTCTAACAAGATTGTCATGTTAGACCTGAGGTAAGAAGAACACCCGGGCCGGGTGCGTAGAGTTCGAGTTCAACACCCTGATGACTTTCAGAAAGGAGTCTAATTTGAAATACTGTTCTAAAGGGGTGGCAACAAATGCGGTTCCACTCTAACGAAAAATATCTGCAGAGAATTCTAAGGAAAATTGAAGAGAAATACCCAGATAGCTACAAAATAATCGAGGATTTTTCAGAAGACCTGCTTGCCGAGGGGATTACAGCCCACAGAATTTACTCATATGTTTTGTGGCTTAGAAAATCTTTGGATGTCGCTAGTAAGAGAATTGACACGTGGGACAAAAGAGATATCAGAAAAATAATAAACAGGTATCAGATCG
>MTMT01000097.1 GCA_002010195.1 Archaeoglobus sp. JdFR-32 | reverse complement strand
GAGGAGGAGTACCAAGGCGTGAGAGTTTTCAGAAAGGCTTTCTTTGAAGGAGAACGACTTGTAGGATTCCAATCAGCGGGTAGCTACTCTGATCTAAACCTTTCGGGAGTTATCCAAATGATTATCAAAAAAGGAGTTGCAATTCGGGATAGGGCTCGATTCCTGAGGAATCCGAGTTCCTTCATAAGACAACTCCGCTGTAAATTTGTCTCATTATCGTAGGACAATATGTTACAATGTTACTTAAAAAGTCAAAAAAAAATTACAAATTTGGGAAAGATTTATAAGTTTGTTTTACTATGTTAAGATAATGGTGGAGAAATATCAGGCTCGATGTTTGAATTGCAGAAGCAGATTCGAGGTCGAAAAAGGTAGCGAGGTTGCGGAATGTCAGCATTGCGGGAGCAAATGGAGAATTTCATGGGTTACACCTGAACAACCGAAGGTTCAGGGACCCGCCTGAGGTGGTTTTATGGTTCTAAACAGAAAAGTTGCGTTTATCGATCTCTCAAAGGAGAAAGTCGTTATCAGAGAGATCCCAAGGGAACTGAGAAAAATACACCTTGGCGGGAGAGGGTTGAATTGGTATTACATCTACAACAATGTCTCCCCAGAAACGAAGCCCTTCGATCCAGAGAATCTCTTCGTTGTTGGTGCTGGATTCCTTACGGGACTACCGATGCTTGGAACAGGAAGAACCCAGATCTCAACGAAAGGTCCAATGACCAACGGTGTTGGAGATGCAAACATGGGTGGAGCGTTCGGCCCGGAGATGAGGTATGCGGGTTTTGACCATCTCGTGATAAGGGGAAGAGCGAAAGAACCTGTATACCTCTTTGTAAACGATGGAGAGATAGAGATAAGAAAGGCTAACCACCTATGGGGTTTGAATACCCACGAGACCCAAAGAACGATCAAGGAAGAGATCGGAGATGAAAGGGTTGAGTCAATGGTCATAGGAAGAGCTGGGGAGAACAAAGTCTACTTTGCGAATGTAATGAATGGAAACAAGAACGCAGGGGGAAGAGGTGGAACCGGGGCGGTCATGGGTTCGAAGAACTTAAAAGCAATCGCATGCAGAGGACTGATTGACCTTGAGGTTCACGACCCAGACAAGCTGATGGAATACGCCATACAGATGAACGAGCAGGTACTAAGTACGAAGTGGGCTAAAACACTAAGCAGGCTCGGTACACCCCTACTATACGATGTATCATATACAACGGGTTTCATCGGAACCAAAAACTGGCAGTACAACACACCCGGTAGCGAGGGAGAACCGCTCGAAGCCGAGAACCTCCAGAGATATATGGTGAAACATGTCGCATGCATGGGGTGTTCTGTTCACTGCAGGCACAGGGTGAAAATAGAGAAGGGAGAATACGCCGGATTAATTGCCGAAGGCCCCGAATACACTATGATGGGTAGTTTCGGTACCCTTGTGGGTTGCTATGACTGGGATTTCGTAATAAAGGGAAACGACGAGTGCAATAAATGGGGAATAGATAACCTATCTCTCGGGGCGGTTATCTCATGGGCATTTGAACTCTACCAGAGAGAGATCCTGAGCGAGAAAGATGTTGGATTCAAACTCGAGTGGGGTGACAAAGATGCGGTACTCGAACTGGCGAGGATGATCGTAGAAAGAGAAGGAATTGGCGATGTTCTTGCCGATGGCTTTCTGAAAGCAAGTAAAAAGTTCGGCGAGGGTTCCGAATACTACGCGATACATGTAAAAGGACATCCAGATCTGCACACTGATGAAAGGGGGATCCCAAGCTTTGCTCTCGGAATAGCAACCTCCACAAGAGGTGCGGATCACCTAAGGAGTAGACCAGCCATTGATCTCTTCCAGCTACCTCAGGACTTCCTCGAAAGACTGATCGGATACCGGATAAAAAATGACTTTACCGCGTACGAAACGAAAGGGATTCTCGTATGGTGGTTCGAGCTGTACTTCAATATCGTAGACTCCCTCGGTATTTGCAAGTTTCAATCAACCTTTAACTGCCCCCACTGCCCGCAGTACGATGAATATGTTCCCCTGCTCGAGTACGCGACGGGAATGAAGTTCACAAAGGAGGAGTTGATGACGATAGGCGAGAGAAACTATACGATGGAGAGGCTGTTCAACATCCTGAACGGAATGGGTAAAAAGGATGACTACCCGCCAAAAAGATTCTTCGAAGAGCCGAACCCGAGAGGGTTGCCCTTCATGAAAGGTAGGAAGCTCGATAAAGAGAGGTACGAAGAGATGCTGATGGAGTACTACAAACAGCACGGATGGGATGAAAACGGAGTTCCCACTGATGAAACCTTAAGAAAGCTACAGATAGGGGATCCGGAGCCCAATTTCCCGGAGGTGTGACAATGGAGAGAAGAACACTCATAATAAATCCGGAAAAATGCACAGGTTGCAGAGATTGCGAGATGGTTTGCTCATTATACCATGAGAGGACTATCAACCCCTCAAGATCGAGAATAGTTGTTATAAGAGATCCCCTGAACGGCATCGAGCTACCAACGATATGCATGCAGTGTGAAGAGCCGATATGCATGATGGTTTGCCCGGTAAATGCGATATACGAAGACGAGAATGGTGCCAAAATAATAGACTACGAAAGGTGCATGGGGTGTAGGACATGTGTCATTTCATGTCCTCTTGGCGGGGCATTAATAGATCCCGTCAGCGGAAAAACGATAAAATGCGATCTTTGTGATGGAGAGCCGAGATGCGTGAAGTTCTGCTTCACAAAGGCGATAGAGTATGTTCCAATTTCTGTAGCAAATCAGCGGATTAAAAGAGCAACCATAGACAGATACCTCACCGCCATGAAAGAGAGGAAAATTTGAAACGCGAATGAGAATCAGAGTTTTGAGTTCAAACCTTGCAGAAATAATAGGAAAAGAGATTGAAATAAACATAGAAGGAGAAATTACTTTGGATGAACTAAAAAGCATCATAGTAGAGAAATTTCCGAGAGCAAAAGATGAAATAAACGATATTTTTTACAATTTTTCCATTAACGGCGAACTCGTAAAAAGGGACGAAATGAAAAATGTTAAAATTAAAGACCGCGACCTTATCATAATATTCCCATCAATTGCAGGAGGATGAAGATGGTAAATGTAAAAAAAATAATAATGAGGAACTTTAGCCTGAGCACGCAGAAATACGACAACTTTGAAGAGAAGTACAGCTTCTTCAAGTCTCTCGCCCAAGAAATGCTCAAATTTGGAGATGTCAGGGATGGAAAATACCTCGATGCAGGTTGTGGAACCGGAATTTTGAAGGAGGTTTCGCCCCGACTGAACATTGTCGGATTGGATGTTTCGGATGAGATGTGTAGGGTTGCAAAAAAAAGAATTGACGANGTTTTCGTAGGAGATGCGGAGAACCTGCCCTTCAAAGAAGGAGTGTTCGATGGTGTCATATTTAACGCATCTATTTTTCTGATTCCCAACGCTAAAAAAGCTGTGGAGGAGGCTCTGAGAGTTATCAAAAAAGGAGGAGTTGTTCTCGGATCGTACATAGTGGGGTTTTTCGATGATGGAGGAAGAATTCTCGACAGATACGGATTGGTGCACAGAGAGGTCTATCCGGCAGAAAAAATAGATAGATTCGAAAGTGAATTTAACGCTGAAATAATGAGTGTTGACTATCAGGCCAACGGAGAATTTATGTTAGATTTCTATCTCATCCCAGCCATGTCCAATGCTCTATTTCCAAAAATACCGTATGAAGAAAGAGTCAAGAGAATTAAATCCATCTTGGTCAACCTCCCAGAAAAGCTGGAGTTCAAATGTAAAATATTCAAGATACACAAAAATAGCACAAGATGACTTCCCTATTTTCCAATGTTTAACTTTACAAGCTAATTAGTTTACAAAATAATGGAAAAAGTATTTATAATCTTACTTTGTAATACATGATTAATAATTTCATTGGAGGTGGATTGTGTACTGGAATCCTTTTGTCGAGAAAATGTCTGAAAAGGAGCTTAAAGAACTACAACTACGGAAGATCAGACAAACCGTTGAATTAGCGTACAGGTACTCTCCGTTTTATAGAGAACTTTATAAAAAGGCAGGAGTTAAGCCGGATGATATCAAAACACTCGACGATGTAGGCAAGCTTCCCTTCGTTAAAAAGCAGGATTTGAGGGATAACTATCCCTTCGGGCTTTTCGCAGTGCCGTTATCCCAAATCGTAAGGCTTCATGCATCAAGTGGAACCACAGGAAAGCCGACCGTGACTGGATACACACAAGGAGATCTCGAACTGTGGACTGAAAGCCTTGTTAGAGGACTTTATTCTGCTGGAGTAAGAAAAGAAGACATAATACAAGTTGCTTACGGATACGGGCTGTTCACGGGTGGGCTTGGATTTCACTACGCATGCGAGAAGCTGGGAGCAACAGTGGTTCCGATTTCCTCGGGAAACACTCAAAGACAACTTGACTTAATGAGGGACTTCGGTAGCACGGTTTTCTGCTGTACTCCTTCCTACATGGTCTATGTCGCAGAGTACGCTGAAAAAGCGGGTCTATCCATTCAGAACGACACGAAACTTAGAATGGGATTCTTCGGAGCAGAACCGTGGAGTGAGGAAACAAGGAAAAGAATAGAGGATAAAACCGGAATCTCTGCGATAAATGTGTATGGCACTTCAGAAATCGGAGGTCCCGTTGTCACAGAATGCTCAGCAAAGGCAGGCATCCACTTCTGGGGAGACATATACTACATCGAGATAATAAACCCAGANACAGGAGAGAGGCTTGAAGACGGTGAGAAAGGTGAGCTCGTAGTGACAGTTCTCGGAAAAGAGGGCATGCCAATGATTAGATGGAGAACCGGAGATATCACATCAATAATACCGGAAAAATGCGATTGTGGCAGAGGTCATCCAAGAATAGACAGAATAATGGGCAGAAGTGACGACATGTTCGTAATCAGGGGAGTTAATGTCTTCCCGAGCCAAGTGGAGTACGCTCTAATGCTCCTACCTGAGGTTGCGGAACACTATCAAATAATCCTTGAGAGAGATGAGAAAGGCGTGGACTCAATGAAAGTTCAGGTAGAGATAAACCCGGAGTTTGCAGAGCAACTTAAAGATGATGAAAAGGTAAAACAGCTTTCCGCAAAGGTATCAGAGCATCTAAGAACACATCTGAATGTAAGGGCTGAAGTCGAGATACTCGAACCAGAATCACTGCCAAGATTCGAGGGGAAGGCCAAGAGGGTGCAAGACAAGAGGAAACTTTGAGAAACTTCCGGATAAAACCAAAAAGAAATTAAATTAGTTTTTTTATCTTTCACTATGAGACCTGCTATAATTATCATTGATATGATTAAAGGTAATGAGCCTTTTTTTAGAGACGCCCACAGAAAGATAATTCCGAACATAAGGAGGACGATAGAGAGGTGTAGGGAGCTGAACATCCCCATCATATTTGCAAACGACAGCTATATGGAGAACGATTGGATTTTCAACTACATGAAGAAACATGCGATAAGAGGTACAGAAGGAGTAGAGGTGATCGATGCTTTGAAACCGCAAGAAGGAGACATTGTAATGGACAAAAGAAGATTCAGTGCTTTTTTCAGGACAGATCTTGACATAACTCTCAGAGAGATCGGAATTGACACAGTCGTGCTGGCTGGGATTAACACCCATGTCTGTGTGCTCGCAACTGCGTTTGATGCAGTAAGCAACGATTTTGAAGCAATAATTCTTGAAGATTGCTGTGCATCACATAAGGAGGAGATTCACGAGTTCATTGTGAAGAGCTTTAAGGGGATGCCTGCCCTCAAAATAATGAAAAGTGATGATTTCTTTAGATTGTTCTCCCATTGATTACTGTTAGTTACGCTTAACTCAAACTCTGCTGATGAGTTTCACCCGAACACACTCCAAACACATCTCATTCAAACGAATCTCACCCCAAGATCTCTCATCTTATTCCTCACCATAAGATTGATGAGCAGAGGCGTTATACTCTCCACCATCGAAGATACCGCCAACGGTCCTGCGTCCCATGCTTTCAATCCTTCAATCTGGTTCGTTAGATCCATAACCTTCTTTTTTGCAGATTCGTCGTCTCCGCAAACTGCAACATCCCATTCGAATTTCTCGTTGAAGTTCGCAAACTTCTCTGCGGGAATGTTGTGATACGCTGATACAACCCTGCTGTCAAGGATTGATGCAAGTTTTTCGGCGGCGGATCCTTCGGGCAACCTCTTGTATATAAAGGTTTTTCCCACTTTCTCCATTGGAACCAGAGGTGATACAACGATCTTATCCACCAATACCTCCTTCAAGGATTCCGCTGTCGAAAAGGCGTATTCCCAAGGTATCGTAAAAATAGATATGTCCGCCATTTCAGCAGCTTTTTCATTCTCGTAGCCAACAATCTTGCCCTCGCCGATGGTTTTCAATATCTGATTGTATTCATCTGCCTTTGTTTTGGCTTTTTCAGTACTCCTAGATCCCACTATTATCTCATGTCCCAGCAACGCGAATCTTATTGCAAGACCGATTCCAAGATGTCCGGTACCACCGAGTAAGGCTATTTTCATAGACATCCTCCTCTAATCTCCACCACATGTTAAGACTTATCAATCTATTCCTTTCATCTCACTACTCTACGATCATGTCCACGCCAAGCTCAACACCATTCGGAGGTTCACTTATAAAGCCGGTTTCCATCAGCATCCTGAGTTTCTCCTCCGATGTCATGATCATCTTCCTCGCATGGTTNTATATCTCGTCCTCAGATAGCTTTATCCTCGCCAATCCCTGCTCCATA
>MTMT01000029.1 GCA_002010195.1 Archaeoglobus sp. JdFR-32 | reverse complement strand
TGTTGATTCAGAGTATGTTCCAACTTGTTCCATGTGGAACGTAGAAAGGCGAAAATTGTTAAAGGAATAGGAACAAAAAGAAGTTCACAATAAGTAAATATGAGGAGTTCGTAGGAATCTAATTTATAATCTTTTATTTATCCGTCGGAGAGTATCTATATCTATGCATTTCTATATTTATGTATTCTCCCTTCAATCAGATCAAAGTTGTTTCGAAAGCCCGAGAATCATCATCAAATTCTGGGTANATTATTTTGATATTTTTTAATTAAGTTTCTAATTTTTTAGAATATAATAAAAGTTGAAATCATAATATGAGTATAATAATGTAAATTTAAATCAAAAAGTTAATAAAATATTAACAAAATCTTTTAGAAAGAAGGACTGGTGAACTGGGAAATGAAAAAAATTTTGATCGTGTTGACAATTCTGGCTCTAACTGTTATACTTCCGGTGGAGGCTGACGAATGGACTTTGGAGAGGATAACGAATAACCCATTGAAGAAGGACTGGCCAATGGGTATTACCGCCGATGGCACAAAAATCCTCTACATATCTGAAACTGATTATAACGATAACTCGAACTGGGATTTGGAGGTTTTTTTGACTGATTTGACTACTGGAAATACCGAGAGGATAACATACAACATCTATGGAGAGNTTTACGCGAGCATATCTGATGATGGAGATAAAATAGCTTATATCACAGAGAAGTTTGTGGATAATGGTTGGGGGATGTATGTTTGGGTAGTAGAGGTGAACTTAGCGAAGATGGATGGGAATTCGTGGATTTCCCGCTCTATTACATCTTTCGAGAAGAGCACATGTGACAAGCCATCAGTCAGGGTTGCGGGTGATGTGGTGGTGGTTGGATGCGGTAATGTCTGGTACCTCATGNATCCGTCTGGAAATGCATTGAGAGAAATACCAAGACACTATCCTTCCAGTAGAGTTTCAGGGGGTCAATTTGTTTATGTCCAGAATACTAAGTTCTACCAGAGTGAAAGCAATCTGTATCCGTCGGAGTTGAATGTGCTCGAGCTTCCCTACACCGCGGGGATAGCATACTCTGTAGGAGAGAACAGGTACATCGGCAGAAGTTTTGATGTGAGTTCGGATGGAGCAGTGGCATTCCTGAGTTTGTCGCTGAGAAGTCTTAACTACAGCGGGATTTACCAGTACGATGGCAATATAGTTGTGCATAAGTATGTAGGGTTTGTTAGACTTCCCTATGATAGGGTTCGAATAAGCGGAGACGGCTCGAAAGTCTTCTATCAGGGCTGGAACAACACCATCAACAACCCCTACAGCGTGATATATGAGGTATCTGACGGAAAGCTGGAACCCTTGAAGGAAGGGATGCTTCTGGCGGATGTTGATTACAACGGCAACAGAATACTGGTAGAACGGTACATCGCTCGAACGGGGCACTCTGATATCTTTGTGCTGACTCGATCCTCTCTCCAGCCTCAACCCGTTGACTTGAACTTTGACATCAATTTCATGCCCGCTATTCCTGCTGAAACAACCATTATGTTTCAATCCTCCGCTCTTTCCGCAAATGAGGTACAAATTCCTGTTAAGGTGAANAATGCAAACGGTATCGGGAGCATGAACATAGAGCTGGAGTATCCTAACATTTTTGAAGCTGTAGATGTTGTACCGGGCTCTTTAACGCAGAATTCGCTTTTTGAGTACAACATAAAGAATGGAAGGATAAGTGTCGGGGTAGTTGATACCAATGGTATAACCGGAGACGGCTCCTTGCTTTATGNGAGGTTCAAGATTGTTGGAGGGAATTCTAACAACTCTGANATCTATGAAGAGTCAGATTACTTAGGAAACCCTCTCAAAATCAAGAAAACAGAGTTTGATTTGCCCTCAAAATTTGCAAACACTCATCCCCTCCTCATAAGAGAGGCTACGCTAAACAGCATCAACGGTTCGGATATTGAGGTGATAGTAATTAATGGCACTTTCAAGTTTCTGAAGGCGGAGGATGTAAGGAAGGGAGACATCAACGGGGATGGAGAGATAACGAGTGTAGATGCTTTAGCGGCTTTGCAGATGTCAGTTGGTATATTGGAGCCAGAATCTGTGGCGGATATGGATGATGATGGCAATGTTAGAGCAAATGATGCTATGAAAATCATGAAAATTGCAACCCAGAGAATGGTGGAGAAAACTTCTCAAGTACAGCAAGGGTTCAAACAACCCAAGCTTCCGCTGGGTGGATAAATCGCTTGGGATCGATTTCTTAGNGTTGATTTAGATGAGTTAAATTTGTGGTTGGTTTGCTGAACCCCCTCTTAAGCCTCCTCTTAATTTTTAAAAATCACACCTCATAGGTTCATTGGGTGAAGTATGTGATCCCTCCATCTTCGCCGTTTATTCTCAGAATTAACTTCTGACGTAGTTCCTGAGAGTCAACTCTGTCAACACTTAGTAGCAATACTATCGTAATAAGGTATTCTCCGGATTTCTTGGGTACGAACTCAAATATGAAACTCTTTTCATCGCTTGCAAAAATTTCAAAGCTGTAGAATGGATCGGACTGCAGTTCGAAGTCAACAGGCAATCTCGCAAGGCTTATTGTTCCGGTACAATTCTCGAATGTTATGATTCTTACGATTATTTTCGTTGCGGTTTCAGGCTTAAGTTCACCCTCTACATCGACGGCCATCTCTCCCAAATTCAGCGGGCGTGTCTGCCTCCCCCGCACACCAAGTCGTGCTTGTGCTCATTCCGGTAACCCGTGAAGTATATGTTNCTGTTTATACTGGAGGTATGGTTAAACCCTCGTAGTGTGAGTAGATACTGCTGTAGTCACCGATTTTTGCACGCAAGTAGATCCCTTTCTTGGATGCAAGTTCTACGGGTGTTATATCTCTGTTTTTTATCTTAAAAGAGTATTTTACTACATCGTTCACTTTAATAGGAGAATCTGCATCGATCGTGAATTGGGGGAGGATAAGTGTACCCCATCTCTCTTCTACGGTTTGCTCGCAGANAGAGGTTGCAGATACCGGGAAGGGGATGAATGCAGAGATGGCAAGCTGTATGCTTAAGATTACTAAAAACAAACGATGTTATCTCCTCTTCATATTCATTGCAAACCACCTTATCAACATTGTTAACTTTAAAAAGCTAAGAAAAAGCCAAGTGCTTAGTTCTTAGCTTGGATAAAGTTAATGTTAAAAAATATAAAATTTTTTGTTTAGAGAGTTTCAAAGCTTCTTTTTAATTAAAAATCTTTTGTAGCCAACGGAAGTGAGGGTTCTCAACCATTCATCAAGGATCAATTCCGCTTCTCCATCGCATGCGTTAAAATCATCTGCTGAAGCTGTAGCAATGATATCATCATCGTAACAAAGCTGAATTACACGCAAATCTTTTAAAATCTGGATTTTAAATGGAGGATCAAAGATAGTGATTCTGTCATTCTCGCAAATTGCCTTTTCTTTGAGGATCTTCTTTAAACTCTCAAAAGAGTCTAATATTTTTGCTACACATCTCTGTCTTTCTTTCTTGGATTGCATGCAATTTTCAATGATATTTTGATTACTTGAATTTTTCCGTGAGCGAATTTATCTGCTTTTGGTTTATGAGGTTATATTCTAAAATGAATATTCAAAGCCTCTGAAAAATCAGGGAACGAGAAAATTTAAAAATTGAGTAAGGCTTGGAAACCTCATGCAAAATGTTGATGTTGCGGTTGCGGGTGTTGGTGTAGCGGGAGCATTTCTTTTGAGAAGTCTGAAAAGTAAATTTGATGTACTTGCTGTTGATAGGAGGGAGAAGTTAGGTTATCCTGTTGAATGTGGAGAAATTATTCCTGTAAAAGAAGAAATGAAGATCCTCCTACCAGATCTTGATGATTACTCCATATTTGACATACCTAAGCTGTACGAAAGCAACAGAACAGAGTGTATAAGATTCATAGCACCCAACGGGAGGGAGTTCGTTTCGGAGTTCAAGATGCATGTTGTTAACAGAGATAGAATGATCTCAGAAGTTGCGGAGGAGAGTGGACACAGAATCCTAAATCCGAAGAAAATCATCTCTTTCAGTGGAGAAGAATTGAGGCTTGAAGATGGTGAAACAATCACCGCAAAAATTTTTGCGGGCTGTGATGGAGCAAACTCCAAGGTTGCAGCAGGTCTCGGCTTAAAGAGGCTCGTGAGGGTTCCAGCAAAGCAGTACCTGATGAAAAATGTTGAATGTGATGAGAACTCGATTTACATGTATGTCGGGAAAAGAATATCTCCCGGTGGATATGCATGGATAATTCCAAAGGGAGATGGGTTGGCTAATGTTGGAATAGGGTTTGTGAGTTCGAGGGCTGAAAGGGGTGACACGATTCGAAAGGCTCTGAAGAGATTTGTTGAGGAGCATCCGTACAGCTCTGAATACCTGAGAAAAGCGGAAATTGTTCAGGAGATAGGTGCGGTAGTTCCAGTTGATCTTCCCTACCAAAAGGTAGTGTACGGGAACACAGTTCTTCTTGGCGATTCCGCGGGAATGGTCATAAGCCATGTCGGAGCGGGAATTCCAACATCAATGGTTGCGGGAGAGCTTGCGGGCAGGATAATAAATGAGTGTTTGGAAGAAGATGATATTACGAAATTGTCCGAGTTCGATAGGCTTTGGAAGAGGAGCATGTTAAATCCGATTAAGAACGGATACCTCATCAAAACACTCTGGGACAGGATTTCGGAAACCGATGAAAGGCTCTCGAGGTACCTCTCCATTGTCAGTGAAAGGGATATGTGGAAGATTCTGCACAGCAAAATTCCACTAAAGCTGAGGTTGGCAACCTTTTTTATCCCCGTTCTGAATAGGATATTCTAAGGTTTTTTGTGCTGTAGAATTGGCTTTGTGTGGCAAGAATTTAACCCAACTAACTCTTAAACCCCAGCACATCATCCATTGTATAGATTCCCGGTTTATCTATTTTGTGCACCCATTTTACCGCTTTTATCGCTCCTCCCGCAAAAGCCTGTCTGCTACCTGCTCTGTGGGTTATCTCTATTCGCTCTCCATCTCCGAAAAAGTACACNGTATGCTCCCCCACAACATCTCCGCCACGAACACCAAATATCCCAATTTCATCTCCTCTAAGACTCATACCGCTCCTCTCGAGCTTTATTTCTCTGCGGATATCCATCTCCTCCAGCACCTTCTTGATGATCTCTCCAGCTCTTAATGCGGTACCGCTGGGAGAGTCTTTCTTAAATCGATGGTGTAGTTCGACGATCTCCACATCCCATTCGGGTAGATGAGGCGTAAGGAACTCGAGGAGTTTCCAGAAAAGATTCACTCCTATGCTAAAGTTGGGAGATATTACCGCAGGAACCTTTACACTCTCCTTAATCTCTCTTCTTTGTTTTTCGGTAAAACCAGTAGTCCCTACAACGAGTTTAACACCATTATTCGATGCAACTTTAATGTTTCTCACTGAAGCATCAGCGATTGTAAAGTCTATCAGGACATCCGCGGAGACTTTTTCGATGTTTTCCGATATCGGAACTCCCACTCTTCCAACTCCTGCAACCTCTCCTGCATCCTTTCCGACTTCCCTGATATCGAATGCCTGAACTAACTTCAGGTCTTTGTCCTCTACAACATTTTTCACCAGAAGCTTCCCCATCCTTCCCGCACAACCAACAACCGCAACGGAAATCATAAGAGATCAAGTGACTTTAGAACCTCTCTCACCTTCTCGGTTTTCTCTTTGGATAGCTCCACCAACGGCATTCTTGGCTTACCGGCGGAGAGACCCATGAGATTCATAGCCATTTTAACAGGGATCGGATTCGTATCGATGAAAAGAACATCAAAAAGTGGAGTCAACTTGTGATGGATCTCTCTTGCGGACTCAATGTCTCCCGAGATGAATTTGTTGTACATCTCCTTCAGTAGGTGTGGAGCAACATTCCCTGCGACGCTTATAATTCCTTTTCCACCCAGACACAGAATTGGAAAGGTGAGAAAGTCGTCTCCAGATAGAACGGTTATATCAACTGTCCTGATTATCTCAGATATCTGCTTGAGATTTCCGCTCGCCTCTTTTATGGCAACCACACCATCAATTTCCGATAGCCTCCTTACTACATCTGGTGTTAAGTTGATTCCAGTCCTTGAAGGCACATTATATACGATTATGGGGATTGATAGCTCCTTGCTGAGGGTTTTGTAATGCAGATACAACCCATCCGAGTTGGGTTTGTTGTAGTATGGAGTTACGAACATTGCAGCATCTGCACCAGCTTTTTCAACTTCTTTACCTAAGTATAGTGCCTCTTTTGTGGAGTTGGAACCTGCTCCGCCTATNACGGGCACATTCGAAACCTCAACAACATACTTAACAACATCTATATGCTCTTCATAACTGAGAGTTGCCGCCTCACCAGTTGTACCCGCGGGAACAACAGCATCAACATGCTTTTCGAGGTATTCCAAGTTCTTGTCGATTCCTCTATAGTCTACATTAAGGTTCTCATCAAAAGGCGTTACAAGAGCTGGGATAACACCCTTAAGCTCAAGCATACACATAACCTCTTCTTACTCTCCTCGTTATGTATCCCGCAACTCTGTTTCTGATTATCTTGCTGTTTATCTTTGCGTACTCCTCAACGAGCTTCTTATTATCCTCAAAGCTCTCTGTGAACACATCAGGATANTTTTTAAGAAGCTCGAGCGCAATTACCTTGATGTAGGAAGGCTTTACTGTACCCATATACTCACCTCCTGAGGATGAATTCATAAATCTTTATTTAAGCTTTGCGTAGTAAAATAGAATTATAGAATGGGGAGATAAAATTTAATTTTCGAGTTTGTCATATT
>MTMT01000105.1 GCA_002010195.1 Archaeoglobus sp. JdFR-32 | reverse complement strand
GGTATGCTGAAGGTATGCTGAAGACTTGAACGCAAAAAAAGGTACCGTAAATGAGATTGATCAGATTGCTTAAGGAAAACGAGGGCAGAAGAGCCCTGGTGTTCGGAATGGGTGGTGGAGGAGATATCATTGCCACCATCCCTACAGCCAACTTTTTGAGAGAGTTCGGATATGAGGTTCTACACGGAACAATAATCTGGGACAGATACATAATAGACCCTGAGCCCGGACCGAGATCATTGGAAGAGCTAAGCGGAATCGAGGTTGTGAACGACACAATTGCAATAGCAGGCAAGGATACTAAGATTAAAGATAAAGAGGATATAAGACCCACTGTAGCGAGAGCAGGAGAATTTTTCGGAGAGGTTATCGCCCTCGATATAACAAAAGGACCCAAAAAGCTTGCCAAGGGAATCAGAGGATTTATGCGAGAGTTCGAGATTTCAACGATCGTAGGTGTGGACTCGGGCGGAGATGTTCTTGCTCACGGATTTGAATCTGGTGTCAGGAGTCCCCTTGCAGATGCGGTTTCTCTATCCACGCTCTCGATGATAGGGGGTTCAATCATCGGAGTTTTTGGATTCGGAAGTGATGGAGAGTTGAGGGTGGAGGAGCTCCTGCTTCGAATCTCGAAGCTACTGGAGAGGGGGGATTTTCTCGGAAGCATAGCTATGGATGATAGGGACTGCGACGAGATGATGGAGCTTTCAAAAGAGGTAATTACAGAGGCGAGTATGATCCCCATAAAAGCTTTTAAAGGTGAGATCGGAATTTCCGAAATTAGGTGGGGAAGGACTGTAATTGTTTCACCCCTCTCAATACTCACATTCTACTTTAAGTCCGAAGGTGTCTTTGAGATCAACAACCTTGCAAGAAAAATTCAAAATGCAGAGAGTATTGAATCCGCGAGAAAGATTCTCAACTCAATGGGTATTTTTACGGAACTCGACTTCGAATACCTGATACGGGACAGCAAGGCTTAGACTGGCTGATGGAGTGTGAGTAGGGACAGCAGGGTGCACGGGTAGAGACAATTTTCGCTTTCAATTGCAGAACGGTTTCAATCGCGGAGCTTTACCAGTTCCGTAGCAACTTGCTAACATCCTTCCTTGAGATTGGTGGTTCTTCCTCCTTTGATTCCTCTGCTTCTTCGATTTCCTCGATTACAAGCTTTGGATGATACCCGAGTTTATCCCCATACATCTCGAACATGTACTTTGCCGCAAGCTTTGCTATTTCATGAACCTTAAGTCTNACATGCTCAATTCCTTCAACTTCAACTCCCTTCCTCAACTTGGCTTTCTTCCTCCGGTCTGTAAAGTCGAGGCAGAACAAACACTTATACGGTGTGATTGGCTCGGGTTTCTTCTCCTCGAAAATATCATCAAGCACCTCGAGAGCACAGTGTGTACCATCACTGTATTTGCAATACTGCTTTCTCTCATCCGCAATTCTTATAGCGGTATTTATAAACTCGTGAGATTCTGGAGAGGTTTTCTTCTTCCTTTTTAGGAAATACCATTCAATTAGTGCATTTATGAATTCTGACGGTGATATACCCGCTTCATCACATTTCTGATACAACTTTTCCTCGATATCAGGAGGAATGTCAATCGTAATTCTCATTAGNTGAAATTTAACTCAATTTCCTTATAAAGTTTATTATTAGCGTCATTATGAAAAATCTGATTGAGTTTTAAGTTTAGCGTGAATTAATTAAAAAATAAATTTGAGAGAAATCAAGATGTGCACTCTGCTAAGACTGCCCAAACCTCAGTCAAGTCTGTAGCCGAGTTTCTGGTACAGTTCTCTTCTTTCCCTCTTCTCATCCTCATTTTCAATTTTATTGACGGATGTGCCATCTACCGCTCCAAGTACCGCTCTACCAAGTTCTGTTTCGGCCACTATTATCTCTATCGGGTTNGCAGAACCAACAAATACATTACAAACCGCAGGATGCATTTTTATGGCATTCAAAATGTTCATCGGAAACGCGTTAGATGTCACAACCACGAAAACATGGCTTGCACCAATCTTAAGTGCGTTCTTGGATGCAATCTCCTTCAGCTCCTCGTCGTTCCCAGTAACTCTCGTTAGTTTGGGTACCGCCTCGTTCATCGCAACCGCACATTTTATTCCAGGTACCGCTTTTATAAGTGTCGCATATAAATCATCCGTCGTAAAGACTGCGAAATTTGCCTGACCCACAATTATCTGGTACTTCAGGTCTGGATTCTCGATTTCCACTTTCTCGAGCTTCATGATTGTAAAAGCTGAAAAATTAGTTAAATACTTTACCATATATTCTGATTTTCGTGATACATATGCTGAGACTTCTTGTATTGCTCAATAACCTCAAGCATCTGCTTCTCAGCAACCTTAGCATCTCTCCATGAGTGTATAAAATCTCTTATCAACCTAAATCCAACTCTCNCGGTGAAAAATGCTATTGCAACGAAGAGAACCCATGAAAAAGCATTTGGTACTGCATCCACAAGAATGTAATTAGTTATAAGCATGTAAGGTGAGAGCAGAACGAAGTAAAATGAGGTTTCGAGCATTAACCGTCTGAAAAAGAATGGCCAGTATTTCTCCGACATGAGCATTTGATAGCCTTGATAGGCTTGTTTATCATTCAGGGCTATTGCAAGAAGGGAGTAAACATAGTACTCGTTGAGCTCCCTCTCCACATCCTCCATCTCCTTTCTGTACCTCTCGAGATACCTGCTTCCCAGAATGATCCCTTCAACCCTCTCCACTAAGATGACCACAAACAAAGTCAAGATAAAAAATAAGAGATATGGGTTTGGTTGGATTGAAAACATGCTACCCCTCTACGGTGGCAACTTTATTCCGAAAAGCCCTGCAAGAATGTACCTTATACCAACATAGAATGCCAAAGTTCCGAACATACCGAAAAGCAGATCCATTGGCAGGTATTTCTGGGTTCTCGGACCAATGTAGGAGCCAACGAGGATTCCAATCCAGCCAACCACTATGGGGGTGACGAACTCAACACCCCTTGCAAACCATCCCGCAAGAGCGGAACACTGATTCAGAAAGACCGTCAGTGCAGAGACCGCTGGAGCAATATACATGGGCCAACCTATTGCGACGAAGAACGGTACTATAGCAAACCCACCTCCGATTCCGACTAATGCTGCGACAAANCCTATCAGCAATCCGTATGCAAAAGGCAGGTAGTTTTTCGCCACGAAATGTTCCCCAAAGAAATCGAATTCTACCCTATCAACGGAATACTTGACATTTGTGATTCCTTCCAGTTCGTGAAGCCTCCCCTCTTTTCTCAGCTCCTCCACCCTTTGTCTGAATCTTTGTGCTGCCTCTCTTCCCTTCGATTTTGATGCTTTAGCTCTTGGCGTTATCTGGTAGAACATGTAGAATGAGACGATGACCGTTACTATTCCAAAAAGCCCTTTGTAGAGCTTAACGCCGAGCTGTCCTCCTGTTCCCCAGACCGCAACTTGAGCGCCAAGAACCATTCCCAGTCCCATTGCTATCGCTGCCGGCCAGACGAGCCTCTTCTGAGTGTACCAGTTAATCGTGCTTGAAAGTGAGTTGAGCCAGGTTATAGCGGTGTTTGAGAATCTGATGTGATCTGTCAGATACTTTCCCGCATCATTGTACATTCCCTTGTCGATGGCCTTTCCTTTAAGCTTACTCGCCCAATCTCCAATGCCCAAGATTGAGATGTGTCCCACTCCAGCCATTATGCCTCCAAAGGCTCCAACCGTTGAGAAAATCCAACCAACCCAAATACACCACAACAGATAGATTACGGGGTTAATGGAAATAGTCTCCCCCGCAATCTCCATCCAAGTAACATCTATCACCTAACCACCCCCTATTCTGGATTTGTCGGTTCCTTAAATATCAAGAAGTTGCACAGCTTGCAGATATCAAATCCCGGATATGTTTCACCCGTTCTCGGAAAACTCGCTCCTCCATCTCTTGCGGTTCTTTCCAATAGCCTCCTAAGCATCAACTCAAAATGCTCCCACGGAATGAACACATTGATTTCCCCTTGTTCTGTCTTCCCAGCGGTATAGCTACCACTACACATCGGAACGATGTTGATTCTGTTGTTGTTGTATGTCCAGACCGCACCACCGCAGACAGCAGAGTTCATCATGAGGTTTGGCTGAATTGGATGCATGTCTATTGCGGATGCGTAATCGTTGTAGAGGTGGTAGCTTTGAAGGACATCACATATTATGTGAACCAAGTCCGGCTCAAAGCTTGCTTTATGTAGCGGTGCTGTAGCCAGTGCGATCAACCCCTCTGGAAGCCTTGGTTTGGTTTTTACGAACCTCTCTGCCTGCTCTAAATCCTTTGTGTACTTCCTGTGGCTTTTTATCTCACTTTCATCGAAATCCTTCCATCCAAAAAGATATCTGGCATTACTGCAACCTAAATCTCTCTTCTCTGCAAAAATCACTTCTCCACTTTGCCTTGAAATCGCTGAAAGGTGGCAGAAGGTGTACGGAAGTCTTCCCACCTTGTATGTGCCCTTCTTGAACTCTTCCACATCTTCCTCAGAGTAAAAGAACTTCACCGCAACCGGATAGTACTTCAGCCTCAGTAAGTTCCTGAGGATGAAGACCATATCTGCCTTGCTTAGACTGTTTTTTGCCATCATTGTCCTCGAGAACTNTACATCGTCCAGTATAATCTCGGATGGTAGCTCAATCGTGCTTTCCACCTGCATAAACGGGGAGAGCTTTTGGAGGTATTTAACTGTTTCTAAAAATTTTAAACTTATTTCAAAAAAACTAAAATAATGAATTTTTCGAAAAACATTGTTAAAATTTTGATGATGCGGGTCTTCGAATGCTGATAACTTGTTTATTCTGGTTTTAACCGAAATCAAACAGTTTATTAAGTATAATTCGCTGTTATGTAGCTGTACATATCTTCAAACATTGAAAAACTGCGATTTGAAGTGGATTGGTTTCAAGTAAAAAACCAACCTTATTGAGGATTTCAAAAAATTCTAAATTAGCTATTTTTTAAAAAATGCACACTATATTTAATTATTTCAAAAAATCATTAAAAATCAAAGGTTTTGAGCGAGGGCTAAGGAGAATCAGGAGAGCCTGAGNTACATCTTGTAGTAGTCGTCGAACATTCTCTTCGAATTCTCAACGATGAAGTTGAAGTACTCGTTCATCCTCTTACATTCCTTTGCAAGATTGCTCGATACTAGATATATGCTTCTTTCATCAACCAAATCCTTGATAGGCTTAATTTCCACCAATCCGACCTCATAAGCTTTTGCGGATGCGATCATGGAGGTTATAGCAATACCAAGATTGCTCGCAACGCTGTTAAGCTTTGAGAAGAAATCTCCAACTATCATCGATTTTTCCACACTGTCGTATCCACTCGCCCTTAATGCCTTCATAACGCTTGTTGTGATACCGTAGTCATCTGTGAGGAATATTAAAGGATACTTAACCACATCTTCCAAGTAAACTTCCTCCTTCTCCACAAGAGGGTGATTCTTCGGAAGAATTAGCACGAGCCAATCCTTACCGAGTTCAACAATATTAAATTTATCAGGTGTTACATCCTCGGATAGANCTCCCGCAAAAACAAAGTCGGTTTCTCCCTTGTTCAGCATTTTTAAACACTCATGTGCTCCTCTCAAAACAACATTGACCTCCAAAGCAGGATATTTAGCTTTCAACAGGTTTTGAATGTGAAAAACAATATTCAACCCGACCATACCTGAGGCTATTGTTATCTTATCCTCCCTAAGGTTCGCAATAAGCTTCTTTGCATCCTCTATCGATCCGAGAATCGTCTCCATGTTCCTCTTAGCTATCAACCCCTCCTCAGTGAGTGTTACTCCACTAACCTTTCTGTTCAAAAGCTTAGCACCATAGAACTCCTCAAGGGAATTGATCTGAAAGCTAACGGAACTAATTGACATTCCAAGCTCTTTTGCAGCGGATTTGAGGCTTCCAGTCTCTACCACTTTCAGAAATGTTCTCATGAAATCTACTCTCATCGGAAAACCAATTAACCCAAGTTATTTAAATTTTTAGATATCTATTTCAAATTGGTTCAATTATTGATGCTATTTCCAAAAATGTTTGTCTCAGGTGAAAGCTCGAAAACACGAGCCAAATACCTCNGCCTTAAAAAAGAGTTTAAAAATGAAGAAACAGATACTATCTCTTCCCAACCACCTGAAGTATCACCTTCCTCTTCCTTTTCTTGTTGTCGAAGTCCATCACAACAACTTGCTGCCATGTTCCCAAGAAATCTACANCATCCTTGAACGGGATCGTTAAACACGGCTTTAGTAAAGATGCTCTTAAATGCGAATGCCCGTTCGCATCACCCCATGTAAGGTTGTGTGCGTACTCCCTGTCCTTCGGTATAAGCTCCCTGAACATCTCCTTTATGTCCTTGAGCAATCCGCTTTCGTACTCCATCACAGTAACACCACCTGTCGAGCCTTGAACAAAAACATTCACAAAACCCTCTTTCCACCCGCTTATCGCTTTTCGTACTTCTTGGGTGATGTCAAAAACATCTATTTCCTCATCTCCCGCGGAAAGAACCACTTCAATCGTTTCGATCTCCATAGTGGCAATATCAATCACAGGTAAATTAGCTTTATCCACAAAAAGATGGTAAGGGATCGCAACCGTTTTTAATGTACACCGACTTACAGACAATTGAAGGGTTTGACTTTCAACACCGATTGACTCCTACCAAGGGGAAGAAAACATGAGAGAGGAGATTTTGGAGTTATCTCAGGAACTCGAAAGAGGAGATAAGGAAGCTGTAAAACAAAAGTTCTGGAAGATCGTCGGAAAGTTAAAACGCAATGAGATTGAGCTAAACGATGAAGACATTGGGGAACTCAGCAGAATAAGAGACAGGCTATTCGAAAGAGAGATAGTTCTTTCCGCAAGAAAAGGAAGTATTCTATTCCCATTGGGATTTCTGGCTTCGATAGCTGTTTTTATTCTCGTAAATTCCCTCAGCGGTTTTTACCTGTATCCACTGCTCTTCATTTCGGAACTGCCCGTTATATACTTCGGGTTTCTAACAGGGAGGTTGATGGGAAGCACTATTTCGGGGATAGGAATAGACGGGTTTTATCGGTACTCCCCCCTCGAGTTCGGAGTGAAAATGAGGTACATCGATTACCTCAAGGCAACTCAAAAAGAACGCATAATGCTATACGCCACCACCCTCTGCTTCCAAGGAGTTGTCATGCTCATTCTTGTGGTGGTAGTATATCTCCATCATGGCTGGGCGGTTCTTATCCCTCTCAGCTTCTTCCTTTTCTGGCTTATAGGCTCGGTGATAATCCACCACACCCTAAAAACCGGAGAATTTCATAGGTTTCTAAGAGAGATTAGAATTGCAATGGAGGGAAGGAGAGGAGAGGAATCAGGTTAAGCCTTACACAGATTCAAAAAACTGGGTTCAGATGAGATTGAACGGGATTAGGGACTATATTAAAACATTAAAA
>MTMT01000068.1 GCA_002010195.1 Archaeoglobus sp. JdFR-32 | reverse complement strand
ATGGTTTTCATGGCGTTTGTGTACTCCATCTCCACTCTTACAGATGCAATGTGTCTTTCCTTGGATAGAATATCCAGTTTCAGGAATTTTGGTTGACTACGAAGTGAGTAAATGGCATTTTGAAGCTCATCGGAATCTTTGGCGATGATGTATCCCCTTATAATGAACTTTTCACGATCAAAGTCCCAGTAGGTACCAAAATATGACACATCTAAATCCTCGGAAGTTGTGACAAAAGGACAATCGTACTGAAGCATATCGATTGTGAGTACATACATGGTATCCTGAAATATTTTTTTGAAGTATATAAGCTTTTAGGGTTGACTTTAGGGGATTAATAATTTAGCTTCTCCAAAATACGGGTTTTTAGTAACCCTGTTTGTGGAAAACAAATAAATATCGATTTCCAAAATTTTTTAACTTCAGACATGGGCTTCTTAAATGTGAGCATTTTGATAGTTGGGGGGGGACCAGCAGGGAGCTTATCAGCCATTAACATCGGGAGGAGAGGCGAACATGAAATCGTCATTGTTGAAGAACACCAATCCGCGGGATTTCCGGTCCAATGTGCGGGTTTGATTAGTGATGCATGTTACTCCGAGCTGAAAAAATTCTCGAAAAGATCCCTCGTCAATCGAATTAAAGGTGCTTTCTTTTTCTCACCGGATGGTGGCTATGTTGAGTTAATTGGCAGGAGAAAGGGTGTGGTGGTGGAGAGGAAGATTTTGGATGTGGAGTTGCTCGAAAAAGCATCCGAATATGCAGAGGTAATTTTGAAGTCAAGCTATCTTTTCTCCAAAATTCGTGAGTCCTCCCAGAATATAGCAAAAATCAGAACACCGAGTGGAATAACCGGTATTAAATACGATTTTCTGATTGGAGCGGATGGTGCAAACTCAAGGATCGCAAAGGAGTTCTCTTTCACAAAGGGTGAGATATACTCTGCGGTTCAATTTGAAATGAAGTTTGAATGTTTGGATGAGAATATGGTTGAACTCTACTTTGGGGAGAAGTACTCTGACGGATTTTTTGCTTATTCCATCCCTCTGGATTCATCAACCGCAAGAATAGGAGTTGTATCGAAGACGGAACCAATTAGGTTCCTTAGCAATCTCCTAAATAAACATCCATCCGTTAAACAGAGGAAGGGTGGTAGCATTACTGAGTTAAATGCAGGAGCAATCCCTATAGGGTTGAATGAGGTGGTTAAAGGAAATGTGTGCCTTATCGGAGATTCTGCAGGGATGGTTAAGCCCTATACTGGTGGGGGGCTGTACTATCATTTGGTTGCGAGCAAAGTTCTTGGAAAGAGCTTTCCTGACCTTGAGGGGTTTAAAAAGGAGTATCTGAAGGTTATGGGGAAGGAGTACACGACTGGCGAGAAGATTCTCAGACTTTACAAGCTGCTCTCCGATGCAGATTATTGTGATTTGGTAAGGCTGGGTAAGGAGTATATAGAGACACATTCTGAGAAGCTGGATATGGATCATCCATCTACCATTCTACAGTTCATTCCATCTTTGTTGAAAATTTTCGTTAGGAAACCGTTACTTGTTGCTAAGATTACGAAAGAACTCTTATAGGGCTTAGGATGTATTAGCTATTATGGGGTTCGAGTTCTTTCAGATAGAGGTTACGAGGAATTGTAGCATGAGCTGTGTTATGTGTCCTTCTCAGTTGTTCAAAAATAAATCAGACATGGATTTTGAGATTTTTGAGATGATAGCAAATTATTTTGATAAAACGAAGCTCATACACCTTCAGGGTTGGGGAGAACCGCTCCTACAACCACGAATACTGGATATGGTAAAAATATCGAGGGAAAATGCTGTTACAGGACTAACGACCAACGGAGTTTACCTGAAAAGATTTGCAGAAGATTTGGTACGCTTGGGTCTGGATTACATTGCGGTCTCGATAAGCGGTGAAAAAACCCATGCAGGAATTAGAAGAGGTATCAACTTCTCACAGGTGCTTGAAGGAGTTGAGCATCTGATCGAATCCAAGAAAAAAGAAGGAAGTGAAAGTCCGAGGATAAACCTAACATTCCTGATGACGGTCGAAAACTACAAAGAAATTGAATCTGTTTTTAACCTTGCGGTTAAAATGAGAACGGGATTGGTTCTAACCAATCTTGACTGTGTTTTTGATGACAAGACATATAATATGCGGGTTTTTGATTCGAGAAAGAGTGAGGAGGTTTCTAAAATTATTAAGGGTTTATCCGAAAGAGCGGAAAGAGAAGGCATTTTTTTAAAGTATCCTTCCTTAACATCTGTGGAATCCCCGGTTTGTGATGCAATGCCGGATTCTGCAATAGTTTTCTCAGCGGAGGGAGATATTTATCCATGCGTTTATCTCAATCTTCCTCTTGATAGGATTCCCAGATATTTCAGGGGGAAGATGATGTTGGTGGAGAAGCCGAAATTTGGCAACATATGTGATGGGCTGGATGGTGTTTGGGGTTCTGCCGATTACAGGAAGTTCAGGGAAATATTCAAGGAGAGAATAAGAATGTCCAAAAGCTGGAGATTCAGGCTGGGCTTGGGCGGATTTAGAATCAAGCCCGATGCTCCCCGATGCTGTACGGGTTGTTACAAGTTATATGGCATTTAGGAGTTAGATAGGACTTAGGCAAATTCTACTACTAAACGCTTACCACCTCTGGTTACTCAGATTCTCTTACCTTCCACCCTATCGATTGAAAACTTTGCTCTCTCCGAGATGTGCATCACAGCAAGCGTTCCCGCCATAACCGGATCGCTTATAACAACGTCTGCAACTCTTGGCACGGTTCCGAACATGTTTAATGCGATAACTGGTATCCCTTCTTTTCTGAGCTTTTTAACCTCTTCTGTGATCTTTCCACCCATAAGTCCCCCCGCAAGAACGAGTATTTCTGCCCGATGTAGCCTTGAAACCGCTTTTACAGCCTCTGCTAACTCCTCCTCCCCTATTATTGGCATGGTGTCAACACTAATCCTCTCTCCTCTTAAGTTATGTCTGTCTGCCTCGCTTATAGCTCCTAATGCTACCTGTGACACCAGCGCCCCACCACCGAAAATTATCACCCGCTTTCCAAATACTTTGTCAAATGGTTTCTCCTCTTCTATCTCAAGAACGGTATCAAGCTGTTCAATCTCTTTCTTTATTGACTCGAATTCACCACTTTCGATTTCGATGTAAACGAGTGCATTTCCTTTGTTCTCCCCGTATTTAATTATGAATGTCTGTGCGTAGGTGATGTTTCCGTTGTAGTCCGCTACGATCTTGGTTATATCTCTAAGTACACCTATCTGATTTTTTACAATAATCCTAAGAGCTCTTAAGTTGTTTTCCTTTTTGTTCAGATCGTTCAAGTTTTCGAACTCGTTCATGACTCATATCAGAATTTAGCACCGGTTAGAGTTTTGGTTTCCAGAACACCATCGAGCGATCTTATTTTCTTGACCACGACATCGCTGAGTTCTTCAAAATCTCTAACGACTATCTTAGCAATCAGGTCGTATTCTCCGAATAGTGGGTAGAGTTCCTCAATCTCCTCGAGATTTGCAAGTTTCTCGTAGACTTCTCTCTCTTTTTTTGGTGATATCTTGACAAGTACAAATCCGAGTGCCATCGGTGAAATTAGCAAATTGAGGTATTAAAGTCTTTCTGATATGAGGAACTGTTTTGTGGGGTTGAATTCCCAGTTATCTCATCACCTTTTTGCTCCGCATTTCATCCTCTGCTCAACAGGNCTCTCGAATATNCCATAAGATGATTAAAATATGGGGAGAAGGAGTATCACACCTCGTCCAGCCATGTTGCAAGAGCACCGTCAAGAAATCTTACATTTTCGTATCCTCTGTTCATTAGTATTCTGACCGCTTCGTAGGCTCTCGTTCCTATGGCACATGAGACGATTACCTCCTTGTCTTTCGGTATTCTATCGAGACTCTCCCTTAGCTCCTTTATCGGTATATTTATCACATTCTTCGAGTCTATCTTTCTCGCCTGAAATTCCTTCTCACTTCTCACATCAAGTATCAGGATGTCATCCTTAATTCTTGTTTTAAAGTCTAAGGGTGTGATGCTTTTAACTCCGTCGAGTTTATTCCTGATGATGTTTGCACAGTGGATGACATGATCCATCGCGGATGAAAACGGTGGAGCATAAGCCAAGTCGAGGTTGGCAACATCATCCACTGTTGCGGACATCTGTATGGCGGTTGCTATAATATCGATTCTCTTATCGATAACCCCCAGCCCGAAGGCCTGAGCACCTATAACTCTTCTCGTTTTTCTGTCTGCAATCATTTTCAGTCTTATTGGCTGAAACCCCGGATAGTAATGGGCCCTGTCTGGACCGGGTGAGATGGCTATAACTGGATCAAAACCCTCACTTCTTGCTTGGGTTTCAGTTAGACCTGTTCTTCCCGCATCAGCATTGAAAACCCTGAAGATGGAGGTGCATAAAACACCCTTCCATCTTGATTCTCCGCCGGTTATGTTGTCTCCTATTATCCTTCCGTGCTTGTTTGCCGTTGAACCCAAGGGTGTATAAACGAGTTTTCCTGTCAGGAGGTTAACATTCTCCACGCAATCTCCTCCCGCAAAAATGTTAGGATCTGATGTCTGAAGAAACTCATTTACCTTTATCCCTCTCTCTGTTAGCTCTAATCCAGCTTTTTCTGCCAGTTCCAGTCTCGGTTCAACTCCTATGGACACTATGACAATATCTGCGGGAAGCTCTTTTTCACCAATCCTCACACCTTTTACAGCCCCATCCCGTGTGACGATCTCTTTCACCGCAGTGGATGTGATAACCTTTATTCCCTCTCTTATAACACATTTTCTAACCAATTCTGCCATCTCAAAATCAAAACTGTTCCACAATAGCTGATTTTTTAATTCAACAACGGTTACATTTATATCTAATCTCTCAAGGGCTTCTGCAGTCTCTAAGCCTATTAACCCCCCTCCGACTATTACCGCATTTTGGATACCGTCTTCCATCCACATCTCTGTTATTTTCAGAGCGTCTTCAGCACTTGATAGGGAGAAAACACCCTCCGCAGTACTTCCCTTTACATTAAGCCTCAAAGGTTTTGCTCCTGTTGCTATAACCAAGTAGTCATAGTTAATTTCATCCTCTTTTCCGTTTCTTGAAATCTTCACGGTTTTCCTATTTCTATCGATTTCTTCTGCGGTGGTTTTTGTAAGAACCTTAATCCTTTTGACCTTCCAGAAGTACTCCTCGTTTCTGATTTCTCCGCTTAGAGTCTCCTGAAGATTGGTTATTTCGTGTACAAAACCCTCTATGTAGTAAGGGAGTCCACATCTTCCGAGTGAGGGATATTCTCCCCTTTCTATCACTGTTATATCTGCATCCTCATCTCTTCTTCTCGCTCTTGACGCAGACTTAAGCCCGCAAGCTCCCCCTCCAATCACAACTATCTCACTCATGCAATCACCAAAAAAAGTAAAAAGTTGATATTATCTGATGTTCTTTTTTAAATCCACACCAAAATCTTTTAACCTGAAATGGAACTCCTCATTTTCAAATTTTCTCTCAATTAGGTTCTCATCTTCCTTTACAATACCGAAAATCCTTGCTTTTCTATTTATATTGAAAAATGCTTCATGGAAATCCCTTCTTTTCATTCTTGTAACCATGTCTATCTCTGTTTTTGACATCCATTCGGTGTCGATGGCTTTTATTAGAGCCAACTCTTTTTCACTTAGATTCGTCAAAAATCCCTCGAAATTTATCTCTTCAGCTGTATCCAACTTTTTTTCTTCCTTTGTATCGCCTTTTTTCCACATAAAAACACCGTATTTCATTAAAGACCTCATAAGGCTATCAACTTTATCGAGATCTTCAACGGAAGCACAGCACGGAATCTCGGTATCTCCCACTTTTATTTTTTGAACGGTATCTCCGAATATCGCATATTCTGGCTTGATTTCCCCCATATTTTTTCACCCATAGTAGTATTGTAGTCTTTAGTATTAAGTTTTTCTATTATTATATATAATTCGATTATTCTAATAATAGAGAGGAAAGATCGATTGATTGTTTTTAAAAGATATCTTATGGCATATTTTTGATAAAAATTATGCTAAGATTTGATTTTCTCAGGCAATTTCTACTGAAATTGAATATTCTAAATTATAATCTTTATTAAAAATAAAACATATCTTTACTTCTCTTTTAAACTATTGATTATTTGTTAAAATTTATATCGATATTATTTAAAACATATTTTAATGATTTTATTCAATTTCACACCGTGATGTTTATATACTATTAACCAATGGTTTTAATTGGTGATTTTGAATGGCAAGGATTTTGATAGTTGGTGGTGGTAGTGCGGGAATAATGACCGCAGCGAGGCTCAGGAATGCACTATCTATGGATGAAGCAGAAATTACAATTGTTGACAGAAGTGATAAACACTATTACCAACCGGGATACACTCTAATTCCGTTTGGACTTGAAGAGGTAGAGAACCTGATAAAGCCAATGGAGGAAGTAATTCCAGCGGGATGCAACTTCATTCAGGACGAGGTAACCTCTATCAATTTTGATGAGAATTATGTTGAAACGAAAGGAGGAAAGAAGCTCGAATACGACTACCTCGTTCTTGCAACTGGTGCGAGACTCGTCATGGAGGAGATAGAGGGGCTCGCAGAGAATCTTGGGAAGAATGGAGTACACACATTCTATACCTTGGAAGGTGCTTTGAAGCTTAAAGAGGCATTGGAAGAGTTTGAGGGTGGAGATTTCGTTACAGTTCAAGCTCCAATTCCGTTCAAGTGTCCCGGCGCTCCGATAAAGTTCACTCTGCTTGCGGATGATTACTTCAGGAGGAGAGGAGTAAGAAACAACATAAACATAACTATCACTTCCGCACTTCCCGCAATCTTCTCAAGAGAGCCCTATGCGTCAAAACTTGACACGATGTTCAGGGACAGAAACATAAACACGAAGAGTGGTTTTACACCATCTGAGATAGATCCAGAGGAGAAAGTAGTTAGATCGTGGGAGGGAGACGAACTGCATTACGATCTACTCGTTGTGGTTCCGCCAAATGAGGGAGAGCCGATATACGAGGGCACGGGTGTTGCGGATGCAACGAACTTTGTCATGGCAGACAAACATAAGCTACAGCTTGAGAAGTACCCGAATGTGTTCGTGATTGGTGATTGTGCAAATTATCCAACCTCGAAAACAGCATCCGGTGCGAGAAAGCAGGCAGAGGTACTTGTTAAGAATCTTCTGGCGGTTATGAATGGTAAAGAACCGAAAGCAACCTATACCGGGCACATAATCTGTCCGATAATTACGAGATTCGGAAAGGCGATGTTTGCCGAATTCGATTATGAGAAGTCGATTTCCCCTGCACAGGAGATGTATAGCAACTGGATCATCAAAGTTTACATGCTAAGACCTCTCTACTGGAGTTTCATGCTTAGGGGATTGCTTTAATCCCTCAGAGAGGTGTCAGCAATGGAGAGCAAGACTCTGGGTTCAATGGACGGCGAAATTGTTTACACAATAGAGGCTACCAAGGACCTTATAAAGGAACTCGTTCCAAAGCTAAAGGAACTCTCAGAGGAACTCAACCCCCTCCTGATAGAACTGAGAAAGAACCTCGACAGAGATGAGACCATCCTCCTTTTAACAAAACTAACACAAAAACAT
>MTMT01000101.1 GCA_002010195.1 Archaeoglobus sp. JdFR-32 | reverse complement strand
AATTGAGAGGTTGTGATCAAAATACTCGATTTATTGAGGGCTTCAAAAAACCTCTCCCTCTCCCTCTTGGTCAAACCAGAGTGATAGTACGAGATTGCAATTCCATCTCCAATTCCGATTCCAACTTCAACCTCTCCTCCCTCCACTTGATTCAGTAGAAGTCTTATCCCTGCTACCGAAGCGTACTCCTTTAATCTCTCAACAACTTGGGTAACGAGAAGTGTTGTTGGTAGCAGAACATAGCACCTCCTCGACTCGCGAGCAAGAAAAAGAGACATGACTATACCAAATGTTGTTTTACCAACCCCCGTTGGAGCGATAGCAGAGAAGCTCTCTCCGTTAAAAACCCTCCTCGCCCACATCACCTGTATTTCTCTGGGCTTCCCAACCACCTTCCTGAAAAAATCAAGGAACTGCTCTAGTACGGTGTCAGACCGATGCTGACAAAGTGGCTTACCCTCCCTTCTGCACAACCCGTTCAACAGCTCCTCAAAGCTCAAATCCTTTCCACACACCGGGCACAGTTCCGAATAAACTACCTCCGCCATCCCCATTGCTCTTAAAAAATCTTCCAAAAATGATTAAAAAATTGTTGTTTAAGTGCGTCAGAGGTCTGAGCTGAAGGGTAAGGTCAAAAGGGTTAAATGCTGAACGGGTTAATGACTAAACCATGTTGAGGGTTATTGTTTTTCCTAACTCCACATCCTCATCCGTTAAACTAATGGTTCGTGACAGATTGCCGGCGATAATCGTGTATGGGGATACCTTCACCGGGTACTTCGTATCCTGAGCGTATGGGACAGTAAACTCATAAGTCCCATTTTCAACCTTGGCTGTTTGGAAGTAAACAAATGTTCTGTTCTGGTTCGTGGTTACATTCGCCTTCAGCACAACCTTCTTAACATCCTCAGCAACCCTTCCAGTTATTTTCGCTCCCCTCACATATTCAAAAACCTTAACATATCCCGTCGATTTTACCGGAACAAAATCTCCTTTCGCGTAGGCTGAATCGTATATGTAGCGGTAGAGCATCTCGAGTGTCAACCTTTTTTCAGACTCAAATCCACTTTCGTAAACCATTCTGTAGTTTTTCAAGCTCCTACCATCCATTATGTGAAGTTTTGCCTCCATTGTTCTGTAGTAGTTCTCACTCGGCACATTTATCCTAAGAATCACATTCGCATCCTTGGGAATCCTTATTTCCGACATAGCTATGCCAAGCTGACCCTGAGGAGTTATGTAAACATATCCCGGACCGATGTAGTACATCCTTCCCGCTTTTTCGAGAGTCCCCTCCGCCCATGTTGCCATCGCATAGAATTTGCCCGTAGCCATCTCGACATCGGTGATAACATACCTGACCCCAAGCTTTTCAGCGATTTCATTTGCCTTCGACTCGTTGAACGCTGTAAAGAATGAGGATGCCCCCGGAACATCCCTGTACTTATTCCCTATGCCCTGCTGGAAAGGATTGGCATTGGGTATGCGGTGGGCTATCGATGTTATCCAGTGACCGTAGTCCCACCAGCTCATAACACTGTATGTGTCCTCTGGATACGCGTATGGTTTGTTATCCGAGGGTGGAGAGTACAACTTGTAGTAGAACTCCTCATAAAATTCCTTATTGGGTGTGTTATCCCTCATCCAGACCAATGTGTCATACCACTGCTTGTTTATTCCGCCAGCGGAGTACTTGGACTGTATGTTCGCATCTGCAAGCGTAGGATATATGGCTGTTGCAATTGGCAGCAGCAACAGAACAATCGAAACAACCGCAACACTGCTAAAGCCCTTCACTTTGAGTCTATCCACCTCAAGCTTTTCAAAAGAGTTTGGAAAATTGAACAGTACATCTACAATAACCGGAAGCAGTATTACAAGGCTTAGAACATGAGCGGAGCTGGGTACATAGTACTGCTCCACAGTAAGGTAGTAGTGCACAAGCACAGACAACGCTANGAGCCACAGGGTTATATGTATATACATCCTCGTCATCGCCCTCCTATTTATGAAACCAAAGTAAATCCTGAGTATCGCTGAAACCATAACTCCCGCAAATATGGCTGATACCGCTCCAAAGTAATATGCAAATCTATTTTGCCCAGCTAAGGCGATGAGCATCGCAAATCCCCAAACCAATGTCAGCAAATACAGGCTTTTTCGCTCTTTGAGCAAAAGGTATGCTGTGTAAAGCATACCTGGCATCGCGAAGAAAAATGCCATGCTGAAGTGTCTCCAAGCAGGTGANAGACTGAATTCCCCATTCTCATTGAAAAACGGCTGAACTTCAGCTATTGTTAAAGCTCCACCCTTCGGTTGAACTACCCTCGTGATATACTGGATATTGCTCATGAAGTCNGGGGAGGTTAATGAAACGAGCCCCATAACAATACCCGCAGAAAGGATGATCGTTATCGGAAACGCATACCTTTCCATGCGTCCAAGCTTTGAGTAGTATCCTTTCCTCTGCAGAATCTCAATCAGATAGAANATCGAGACAACAACCAAGGAGCCTACAAGCACGAGTGCCTGAAACGGAGAGTAGTACTGGGTATTAAACTTCGGATAAACGAATGAGAACGGAAGATACACGATCGTGCCTACTACAAACATTATACCAGACACAACAACCAAGTTATCTGTTTCCCAGCCCGTCCACTGCTTAATCAGGAAAAACAGGAATACGAAGAAGAGGATGATTAAAGCGATCACAAATCCCGGAGACCAAGTGTTCAGATACATTCCAAGAGAGATGCCAGTGAGAATGGCAAGCAAAAGGTTGTATTTGTTCCGTATATTCTCCTGGTAGTCTTTTCCGTACCACTTGGAGAATGTTGTGGAGAACAGAGAGAGAGTCATTAGCATCCAGAATACCTCCCAGATGTGATGGTCATTGAAGCTCAGCACGCTTCTGTGCAATAGCTGTCCGGGGATGACCACTATGAGTGTCGCAGAGATTAACGCAGGTATCTTTCCAAAAACACTTCTCGTGAAAAGGTAGGTTGGGAAAATTAGAAGGATGCCACCTACAGCGGGGATGAAGGATATTACTGTTTTTATGGATGCTGGATCGTTTGCAGATGCAAGCTTGGAGACGAAATACCCCAGATACACCAAGAAGGGNCCGAAGTGTATGTATGTGCCGTGAGGATAGTGTGTGAAGGCATCAAACCAAATCCTGTTCGGAAAGTTTTTGTGAAGAGAATCGATCAACCTGAAGTAATACCATGGATCGTTACCGCTCAACCTCGCTCCATCCATCCACGGTACAAACACGGACTCCCACGGATTGATTACCCTTATGTAAATTCCAATTATTACCGGAATAATAAGCAGGATTATGTGCCATTTTTCCCAATTTTGCAAACTAAGTAATCTTGAGGACATTGGACTTAGGACATGCGGATGAGATTTAAATTTTTTGTTAATTGCCAACGGATTTCATATCGTTGAAGACAACATCAATTATTAGCTACACCACCAAAAACTTAATACCGGGTGCTGAAATACCGATCCATCAAAAAGCAAAAGTTGAAAACGATAAGTAGTAACCTTATACATCCAAAAGCAAAATCAGCCCAGATCCGCAAAACCCATAAAACAATAATGTTAAAACAAGTTAAAAATCGAATAGGGCGAGAAAGCAATATAATCCAACTAGATATCGGAGTCAACATTCACCTCCGTCAACCAACCCCAAAAACCAACTTCCGAGACCCAACAAAAATGAGAGGAACAGAAAATGAGGAGAAGAAAGATTGCGATTATTGGACTCAGGGGAATACCGGGGAAGTACGGTGGTACCGAGACATTCATAGAGGAGTTAACCGATAGGCTCAAAAGCAAGTATTCTTTCTATGTCATGCACGAGGACTCCAGGTTCTACGAGGACTCGTTCAACGATATTGTCAGAGTTCATACACCGTCCATAGAAAGCAAAAGCACGAGCATACCAACGATCAACGATCTGATATCCACCGTATACATGGTAGGGAAGCACAAGGACATAGACACATACCTTCTACTCGGACCTGATAGCTCCGTAGCAGGAATAATAGCAAAATTAGCCGGTAAAAGAATTATTATAAACCCAGATGGTATAGAATGGAGGAGACTTCTGAAAAGGAGCTTTTTTACACCGCTCTACCTATTTCCGGTATACTTCTTGACGCTGATATACATGTATCTGATGGAGTTTCTATCATGCAGGATTTCAGATACCGTGGTTGCGGATTCGAAGGGAATCATGGAGCATTTAAAAAGGCACAAACCCAAAAAAGCGGTGTACATTGCGTATGGAGCAAGAAAACTTATCCGCAAATCTCCAAGGAGGGGTGAGGTCCTGAAAAAATACGAGCTCGAACCAAACGGTTACTACCTAACCGTTGCGAGAATAGTTGCAGAAAACAATATCCACNTCGAAGTTGAAGGGTTCAGAATGTCCAACTCGAACAAAAAGCTCGTGATCGTAGGGAACTTCAATCCGAGGGACAGCTACAACAAGTATTTGATTAGAGTAAAGGGAGATAGAGAAGACATACTATTCCTAAGTCCGATATACGATAGAGAAGAGTTAGGGGTACTGAGGGAGAACTGCTTTGCGTACATTCACGCTTATGAAGTAGGTGGAACCAACCCATCATTGCTCGAGCAAATGCTGTTCAAAAAACCCATCTTAGCATATGANGTGCCATTCCACAGAGAGGTGCTGGAAGAAGGAGGAATTTACTTCAGAGATGCAGATGATTTGGCTAAGAAAATCAATATGCTCGAAAGAGGGGAGTTCGATCTAAGGAATATGAAGAAAGTGCAGATAAAGAGGATTAAAAGACAATACAACTGGAGAAAGGTTGCTAAGGAGTACGATAGGCTATTCGAAATTGAGGTGAATTACTAAGAGTTGCCTACCAAGCCTTAAGTACTATCTCTCCCGTAACAACTTTAAGAATCCTTTTAGGTATGGTATCGGTCCGAGCTTGTTTTTTCCAGTAATCCAGTCCGCAGAATAGGTTATGAAATAATGCATCAGCAACGGTACCAAAAGCATTTTTTGGGTGGCACTTCCGTGTCGCAGTATGGTTCTTATGACATTGCGGGTACAAAACTCCGATGTAAATCCAGAAGTCTCCTTGTTTTTTCTTGTTGAGACACTTTTACCGTGATACACCACCGCTGAAGGGACATACTTAGCCCTCCATCCGTTCACATAAGCCCTCCATGAAAGCTCCGCATCTTCATAACACAAAAAGTAATCCTCATCAAACAAACCTATACTCCTCAACATTTCCGTCCTGTATAGAACCGTAGCAGCCATGAATCCGACTACATTCGTCTCCGAATCATACTGCCCTCTGTCCACCTCTCCCTCTCCTCTATCAACAATTCTTCCCAGTTTGAACACATGTCCGGTTGAATCGATAATATTAGGGTTCTCCTTCCTCAAAATCTTAGGTCCAACGATACCCACCNTCATATCCTTCTCAGCAAACTCAACCAAGTAACCCAAGAAATTTCGCTCAACGACCACATCGTTGTTGAGAAGGAGAATATACCTCGGTTCAAAAACACTCATAGCGAATCTAATGGCGATGTTGTTGCCGGAAGCAAATCCATAATTAGCCATGTTTTTTATCAGTATAAGCCTTCGATTCGACTCATATTTTTCATAAAGGTTCAGATTAAAAGCCCCCTTTCTGGCTTTGTCTTCATCCAACTCAAAAACTTTGATAGGTTTGTTATCATCAACATACTCAAAAAACATCGAATTTACCTTGAGGTCTCCATTGCAATACTCCAATATTCTCTGTATTGAATCATCTTCTGAGTTGTTATCGACAACAATTACATCGTAACTCGGGTAAGTTATTCGGTAAAGCGACTCTAAACACTCTATTGTATCTCTCCAACCATTCCAGTTCAAGATTACTATTGGTACTCTCGGGAATTCCATATCTGTAGTGGGTTTGATTAGAATTTATACTTTCTTGAAATTTTAGAAATTGTAAGGGTACAGATGTTTTCAAACACTATTGCTTTATGTTTGCGTTTATCAAGATTTTAAACTATTCTTAACTATTCTACCCTCTGATCAAGTTTAAGATTGTTCTAAAATATAGTGATCCATCAGCTATGTTTCTCAAAGACATGTTTCTGAACATATAGTAACATAATTCCGTAGCAAAAAGAAGTTTTTGTAAAACAAAAGGGTAAAAAGTATACCAATTTCCGCAAGTTGTGTTTACATGCTGGTAATTTTTTTTATGCTTTTTAAGTAGTTTTCTCAGACTTTTGAAATAATCTGTAGGAATAGGATCACCTGTGGACCTATGATGGATTTTCAATGGGAGTACATACACATTAAAACCTAATTTTTTCACACTTAGTGCGTAATCTACAGCATACAAATGCCATGTGTCGATATTCTCTTCATCAAATTGAAGCATATCAAAAACACGCTTAGGTATGACAAATAAACACTCATCAAGTGTTTGAACTTTTTCTGGATTGTGAATTTTGATGTTACCGGCAAATTTTGGTGGAATCCCATGAACGATATTGCTAATAATCCGTCTACTCTCTATAAACCCCCTAATATCTCTCTTCCCAGCAACACCCGCAATTCCAACATCGGGAAGAGAGTTCAACATGTTTACCGCATCTTTCAACCATGTGTTCGAGCTAAATCTCACATCTTGATGAACGAACATAATATATTTCCCCTTAGCTTTTTTCCCACCATAATTCAACGCTTTAGTTGCTGATTTAAATTTATTATCGGTATTATCAATAAGAATGAGCTCGTAACGAGCAGTTTGATTCTCTAAGCTTCTTAAGAGCCATTCATTCAGTATTTTCTTGTTGTTGTATACACATATGATTGAGATCATTGCATGCACCCCATTAACCTCATTAATTTAATATTAATATTATTTATTCTCCAATTGAATTAAACTAAAAAATTTTTCATGTTCATTTGATGTCTTATAACAACCCATCTCATGAAACAACATTTTTCCNAGTACTTTACTTAATCTAGATACCCATCNCCATTATCAAATTGCATAACACATTTCTTTGCATCTCTTATAACTGAATCCATGTTGAGATACTTCCATCTACCAAACCTCCCCACTAACTTAATCCCAATTTTATCTAAGTAATTATATAATATACNTACATTTTTATCATAATTTAGATCATGAAGGACATAAGCATAATCGAACCTCCAAGCTATTGTAAAAATAACTTCATTTTTGTTGATAATTCTAAGTTTATCCAAATCNTCTACAGTCCTCTCAATAATTTCTTTATCATTCATTTTACTTATTTCATCTCCGTCATGATATGTAATTTCTGCTAAAACAGAAGATTTACCTTTAGAAGCCACATAAGGAGAATAATTCGAGGGAAAACTAACCCTGTGTGTCAAAATATCTTTGTCTGGGATGTAAAGCCAAGAAAAATCATTAATTTTTGGTTGGTCAATCCCAATTCCAACTGTAATGAGAGAATTGAACTTAAGGTTACGTACACTACTAACTACTTCTTTAGGAGTATTGTCTAAGGCACTAACTAACTCTTGGAGTGGAATCGTAGAAATCAGCCTATCAAACTCAAACTCCTTCTTTCCACATGAAACGATCCATTTATTATCCTCTCTTATAATCTTCTCGACTTTAAAATCAGTAACAATCCTATGTTTTATTGGCCTTTCAAAAGCTCTCGCCAAACTTTGTATCCCACCAAATTTTGGGTAATAAAAATATAGCTGATGCGTGTATCCTTCTGTTGGGATTCCAAGAGAAGATTTTACTATATCTTCTATTGGGGG
>MTMT01000088.1 GCA_002010195.1 Archaeoglobus sp. JdFR-32 | reverse complement strand
GGGGAGTATATGTCGGGAAAAGGTATTTGGATGGAGGTTACTCGCTTGTGGATGAATTGCTGAACAATCATCCAAACTCGACAGAGCAGATAATTCACGACAAAAAGGAGGGTTTTATGGATGTAAGGATAAATTCTCTTGAGATCAGAGAAAACACTTACAACTTTACNTCCTTCAAGATTGTGAAAGATGAAAGGATGGGGGAGTTTTTCCTTTACATCTTCCTATCAACTCATCTGAATGATTGTGAAGCTTTTAAATCTGCAGAAGGTTGGAATGGAGACAACTTCGTTTTGTTAAGAAAGGGGGATGAATTTGTTTTTGGATGGAGGATAGCCTTCGACACTTTGAGGGATGCAGATGAGTTCGAGACTTCTTTGGTTAGGCTTTTGGAGAAAGTTGGCAAGAGTAAAGGGGAGCGTAGGTGGAAGGTAAATTTCAGCTGTGATGAAGTTTTTACCTACGAAAGGGAGGGCAAGCTAATATCAATCTACGGGTTCGGAAAAATCGGGAGATGAAGATCGATCGACCTGGAACTGTGTTCGTTTTGCCATCCATACCTCTCTCCGTAAACAGTCTCAACGACACCCGGTAGCTAACATTAACATTGATGCATTCACCATCCCATAAATTTATTAATCAGTTTCTCGAGAGTTGATAGCCAAGGTTGATGGAGTATGAGGAGAAGAGAAATTCCTGTAATCAACATTGGAAAAAATGGATTAACGGAAAATTTAATTAACGAGATAAACTTTCAGCTTGAAAAACACGGGAAAGTAAAGGTTAAAATGTTGAGGAGTTTCAGGAACAGTTCNGAACTTAATAGAAAAGAACTTGCAGAAAAAGTTGGGAAAAATATTAAAGGCAGGATGGTTGAGTTGAAAGGTATGATAATCACATTTGCCAAAAATTAGGAGGGTTGAAATGACGACTGTATATGATGTTCCGCCTAATGAACTCATAGAATATGTCGCTAAGAAACTTGAGGGGATGGAAGAATTCAAGCCACCAGAATGGAGTGCCTATGTTAAGACGGGAGTACACAAGGAAAGATCTCCTGAACAGCAGAACTGGTGGTATCTGAGGGTATCGGCGGTGTTCAGAAAGGTGTACACTGATGGTCCGGTAGGAATAGAGAGGCTAAGAACCGCATACGGCGGGAGGAAGAGAAGGGGTTCCAAACCACCCAAATTCAGAAAGGGAAGTGGTGCGATAATAAGAAAAGCCTTGCAACAGCTCGAATCTGCTGGATTCGTGGAAAAGAAAGATGGTGGGAGGGTTGTAACCTCTAAGGGAAGATCATTCCTCGATAAGTGTGCAACCGAACTCAAAAGCCAGCTTGTTGAAAAAATTCCCGCTCTGGAGAAGTACTAAAATGAAGGCTTTAAAATTTGATATTTCTCCAGAGGATGGGTGATCGAAATGGATGAACTTGAGGAGATCAGAAGAAAAAAACTGGCAGAACTTCAAGCACAGAGGGAGAGAGAAATAGAGGAGCTTAGAAGACAGCAGGAAATGCAAAAAGAGATAGAAGCACAGAAAAAAGCCATATTGAGGATGATACTGGAACCGGAAGCCAGAGAGAGGCTTGCAAGAATAAAACTAGCACATCCGGAAATATCGGAGTCCATCGAGAATCAACTTATCGTCCTTGCACAGAGCGGTAGGCTAAGACAAAAGATCACTGACGAGATGCTTAAAGAAATCTTAAAAAGAGCACTCCCGAAAAAGAGAGAAACAAAAATAATTCGGAAGTAAATTTAAGACTCAATTTCACTCAACCTGATAATAAATCCGGTAGCTTGGTGGTATATAAGTGGATAAGTAAATATAAGATCAATAAAATCGTTACAGAGGTGTTATGGATGGGTAAAAAGACAGCAGGTGTGAAATTCAGGCTTGCAAAATTCAACAAGCAGAACAGAAGAGCACCCGTNTGGGTTGCCATGAGAACGAAGAGGAGGGTATTTGGCAGTCCGAAAAGAAGGCACTGGAGATCAACGAAGCTTAAGGTGTAGGTGATCATTATGGCTAAGATCGTGCTGGAGAGAGTGTATTCGATAAGGCTCAGACAGAAGGTTAAGAAGTATCCGAGATGGCTCAGGACGAAGAAGTCGGTTACATATCTGAGGAAGTTTCTCGCAAGACACATGAAGGCAGATCTCGAGAACATAAAGCTGGACACAAAACTCAACGAAAAGCTCTGGGAGAGGGGTGCACAGAAACCACCGGGTAAAATAAAGGTTAGGGCGGTAAAATTTGATGATGGAGTAGTGGAAGTGGAAATAGCCCAGTAATTCTATTTTATTTTGATTGCGATTAAAATGGCTCAGCTGCTATCTGTTCACGGTGTACCTTTGATAGGACTTTACATCCGGGTTACAGAAGAGTCCGCGGTTATTGGTGTGAGAGATAGAGAAGTTGCAGATATTGTAAGGGAAGAACTTGATGTGGATGTTGTACAAACAACCATCGCTGGATCTGAGCTGGTTGGAGCAATGGCGTGTGCAAACTCCAAGGGTGTTATAGTGTGCCATCACATCAGGAAAAAGGAAATTGAAATCCTAAGCAGGATTTTCGATGTCCAAGTTGTGGAGACGAACATGACTTGCTTGGGTAACAATGTAATCGCCAACGACTTTGGAGCCATTGCCCACCCGGAGATTGACAAAAACATAATTCACACCATATCCGAGTTTTTGGATGTTGAAGTTGCAACCGGAACCATAGGTGGAATAAAAACGGTTGGTATGGCGGGGGTTGTGACTAACAAAGGAGGGGTGGTAAATCCGAACACAACCGATTGGGAAATGGAAAGGCTAAAAAAGCTAATGAGGGTTGAAGCAGAAAAAGGGACAGTTAACTTTGGAAGCGATATGGTTGGAGCTGGTATCGTGGCGAACTCCAAGGGCTATATCGCTGGGAGGGACACAACTGGGTTCGAACTCGGTGTAATTGAATCCGCATTAAACTTCCTTTAAGGAGGTGAGTAGTTATGGATTTTGAGATAAGGGGTAGATTTAGGAATGGAGATGAGTGGAGAACATTCAAGAAAGTTGTATCTGCCC
This sequence comes from Archaeoglobus sp. JdFR-32, assembly GCA_002010195.1. GTDB lineage: Archaea > Halobacteriota > Archaeoglobi > Archaeoglobales > Archaeoglobaceae > Archaeoglobus_A. The sequence goes on along the minus strand of MTMT01000088.1, from coordinate 5,074 downwards.
ACAACGAGAGATTTGCCAGAGAAAAGGTTTTGTCTCTTATAGGTAGCCATCATAAAGTTAAAAGAAATCTTATAAAGATTGAGGAAGTAAAACCTGTTGATGAGGTGAGTTGATGTCTGAGGAGATAAATAGGGAGCTTCAAGAAAAGCTCCTTATTCTACAACAGCTTCAAGGCGAAGCTGAGACCGTTCAAAGGAGAATTTTTGAGATAGATGTCCTCGAGTCTGAGATTGATAAAACAATTGAAACGCTTGAATATTTTGAAAGTCTTGACGATAGTGTGGATGCACTTATGAACCTCGGTTCCGGTGTTTTTGCATATGTTGATGTTAAAGAGTCGAAGAAGATGCTTGTTGATGTTGGGGCAGGGGTCATCGTTGAGAGAGAGGTTAAGGATGTCTTGGAGATTCTAAGAAAAAGAAAGGAAAAGGTACAGGAGAGTAAAGAACAGCATACACAACTTTTGGAGAGAATATATAGTGAGGCAAAAAAGATACAGTCTGAAATAGCGAAGATGTCTAAGAAAGAGTAGGGTGTTGGAAAGTAGGTATTTCATTGGTAGAGGGTTTACTATGTTTAAGTCTCTCAAGGAGAAGCTTCAAGGGTTCAGGAAGAAAGTGGATAAAACCGCGGTGGAGGAGATAGAGAAGGAATATAAAAAGAGCGAGGGGGACATAGGTGTAGAAGAAAAAGGCAAAGACGAAAGGAAAATCGGATTGAAAGATAAACTCACCGCACTCGTTCTCGAAAGGGAAATAGTCATAGATGAGGGGAAGCTCGATAACATCCTTCCTGAGCTCGAGATAGCTCTTCTTGAGAGTGATGTAGCGTTTGATGTGGTTGAAGAAATTTCTCAGAAGTTAAAGGAAAACCTCATAGGCAAAAGGAAAAAAATCGGAGTAAAGCTTTCTGATGTTGTGATAGATGAGTTGAGGCTGATATTGAAGGACATACTCGATAAGAATTACTTTGATTTTGATGAGTTCGTGAGGAATGTGAATAAACCGTCAAACATCATTTTTGTGGGAGTTAACGGAACCGGTAAAACAACAACGATAGCAAAGATTGCCAAGAAGTTGATGGATGATGGTTATACTGTTGTTATGGCAGCAGGTGACACATTCAGAGCGGGAGCCATAGAACAGCTTGAAGAACATGCAAATAGACTCGGTGTAAAGCTAATAAAACACAAAGCTGGAGCAGATCCATCAGCAGTCATCTATGATGCGATAAAGCACGCTTCTGCAAGAGATATAGATTTTGTCCTTTCAGATACCGCAGGGAGAATGCATACTAAGAAGAATTTGATAGATCAGCTCGGTAAAATAAAGAGGGTAACCAAACCCGATTTAACGATTTTTGTTGACGAAAGTCTTGCTGGGAATGATGCTGTTGAAAGGGCGAGAATGTTCAACGAGGCGGTGGGCATAGATGGGAGTATTCTCACCAAGCTTGATGCAGATCCTAAGGGAGGAACAGCAATCTCAATAAGCTATGTAACGAACAAACCAGTTTTGTTCGTTGGTACTGGACAGGAGTATGGAGATTTGGTGAAGTTTAATTCAGAGTGGCTGATTAGGAGAATCTTCGACTGAATTGATCGGCTTGATATTTAGCTGTGCTTTAATTTTAGCTTACTACCTATTTTGCCCCTTACCACTACCTCGTTCTTNCGCCTATCTATTGCTTGAAAACTGGCTCTCGTACAGCTTGGATATCCTCTCAATGGTGTCGGCTTCGTGTATGTCTTTATCATCTCTCAATCTGACGAACCTTGGAAACCTCAAGGCATAGCCACTTTCGTACTTTGGACTTTTTTGTATCTCCTGATAAGCGACTTCAAAGACATATTTTGGCCGAAATACTATTTTTTTTCCTTCTTCTACCTCTATATCTGGTTTAAGCAATTCTGTTAACTCCTCTAAATCTTCCTCTGTAAATCCGGTAGCAACCCTTCCGACTGGGATCAGTTCTTGGTTTTCATCTATGCATGCTAGGGTAAATGAACTTATAAGGTGGCTTCTTTTCCCCTCTCCCCATTCTCCGCCTACAACAACTAAATCGAGTGTCTCCATGACTTCTTTCAACTTCAACCAGTTCTTTCCTCTTTTTCCCGGTATGTATGGCGAATCGGGTTTTTTAAGCATCACCCCTTCATGTCCCGCGTTTATTGCATTTTCAAAAATTCGTCTTACCTCATTAGGGTCGGATGTGAGGTGGCTCTTGGCAATTCTTATTCCATTATTCGATTTTACAACCAGCTCCAGCAATCTTCTCCTTTCGGTATATGGCAGGTCGATAACTTCCCCCGCATCTGAGGTTCGGTTTTTGCAGTATAGGATGTCGAAGAGATTGACCTCGATTGGAGTTTTTTCCATTGCCTTTGCAACATCGTGTTTTCTTCTGAATCTCTGGAGAATGTGCTGGAACGGAAGAGGTTTTCCATCTTTCATGGCTACAGCCTCACCGTCTAAGATCACTCCACTTTCAACGCTCTTCTTCACCATCTCAACAACATCTGGAAGAGCGTGAGTCACATTCTCAAGTCTCCTTGAGAAGATAGTAACCTTTCCATCGGCGTAGTGAATCTGGACTCTGGTACCGTCGAATTTCCACTCCACTGCGGATTCTCCGATGTCGTTGATAGCGGACTCAGGACTTTCAGCGACCTGAGCTAACATCATTCTAACGGGCGTATGAGGAGTTATCTTCAACTTCCTCAAACCGTCCTCACCCTCTTTTTTTGCGATAATCGCAACCTTTCCGAAGTCGTTCGTCACCATATATGCTCTTTCAACTATTGATGAATCAACTCCAAATGCCTTTGCTATGGCATCCCGTAATATTCCTTCTCCAACACCCAACCTCATCTCACCGAGAAGCAATCTTGTTAGATATCTCGCCTCGATGGGACTTGCAGATGAGAACAGGTCTACGAGCATTCGTATCTTTTTTTTCTGACTTTTTTCGCCACTTAATGAGCTCATTGAGTCGAAAACATATCTTAGGTAGGAAAGTGTAAGCTCTTCTGTGAATAGAGATGTCTGTAACTTTCTTTTCAATGCCAGTTCAGAAGCTAAACCGAGGTCTCCGGTATCTCGCACATATTCCTCTATTTTGTTTCTTTTAAGCCCGGTTGTTAACCTTAGAGCTTCGTATATGAGCCCAACTCCAACTCCAACTTCTCTCTCATCCCATTGTGGGTATATCTTTCCGGTTATGAAGAGGCAGAAATTGTAGATGTCATCATCCCTCAATCTTTGCAGGAACTCCGAGATTTTTGCTGTTAACTCAAGGGTTGAGGATATCTTTTCAAGTTCACTGCAAAATTTTGAGAATTCTGTAAAAGATAAACCATTTTCTCCAGCCATTTGAAGATTATTATGCGGTGAAGATATATAAATTATTGGACACTGGTGTTTGGGCACTCAAAATTGCATTTCATAATTTGGTTTTAAAGTACTGAGAAAAACTAAGAAAGTACGGGGAAGAGTGCTGAGAAAAATAGAAAATTTAAATTGCTCTGTTGCCTCATCCTATCATAACCACCAAAATCTTCATAAACCTAAGGGTTAGAAAAAGTATTAAATCAGCCTAAGCGGGGGTTGCCGAGTCAGGAAAAGGCGCTAGATTGAGGGTCTAGTCCCGTAGGGGTCCGAGGGTTCAAATCCCTCCCCCCGCATGCTCTGTTACAAAAAACTCTTCAGGAGGAAGGGATGCTTAGAAAGATTTGGTGATATGTAATATATTATATTATGTATCGTCAATATACATCGTTCTTACGAAGTTAGATGATCTTAAAGAATCCCATTCCAAAACTTGATTTCGCGCCAGCTCCTATGTGCTCACCAATGGTTAAGATCTTGAGGGCATTTTCATCAGCGTCTGTAACGATATATCTTGCTTTTCCCGTGATACCGTAGAATACTCTCCTTCCCTGCCTTTTTGAGTAGTGAATGAGTTTGTGGTTTCTCCAAATTGAATCGAGGATTTCGGAATCGCATGTGTATTCGGGAACATCGCCGTTTCCGTACTCGTTCACATACAGGATGAGCCTTCTGCGAACCATATGAATGAGATATGGGAGATTTATTGGGGTTTTCGCCTCTATGGGTGTGTGGAAGTGTATTTCTATCGTTTTAGGTAGTACATGGGTTTTGTGCATCAAGTGTTTTGGTCTCATTTCGCTCCAGTTTCCGAGATCTACTGGTTTGATTGCATTAACTTTTACACTCTCACCATCGTAAACGTCTCTACCCGAGAGGCAATCCACTATTCTATCTAACTCGTATTTGCTTTCCCTGTTCAATCCGACTTTACCCAAGAATCTCAGTCCGTAAATGATGTGAGGCAGATACCTGATGTAATCTCCAAAGACATTTATTTCAATTGTAAGTTCTCCTTTACCTTCCACCCTGTTCCCTATTTCCTCCGTCTTCTCACCGAAAAATGGTGGTATGAAGACTATTGGACGAACAGGCTGACTTTTTCCCCTTTTCTGCCTGTCTCTTATGTAGAGGGCATAGTATAAGCAGTCCTCTTTGCTTGAGCAGTTTTTGCATTTTGGCTTTAGATAACTACATACTGCTCTGAGCAATACACTTCCGAACCCTCCTCTGAATTTGTTTCCNAGCCAGTAGGGTAGGCTATATCGGGGAAAATTCAGGGTTGCTTTTAGTTTTGTGAGGAAGAGAGAGAAAGTCATGGTTGACAGAAAATTTGTTTGGTAATTGTGTCTGTAAAGTATGGATCAATAATCTTTACCACCTTTGGGTTTTTGATTTTTAATCCCTCGGTTTTGCAGTTTATCGCATTTTCTGAGCTTTTTCTACCCATGCTTGAACTCATACTTCTCATCCCCCACCACATCCTCTTTAAGACAATTTTCGACATCTACCATATATCGGTTTTGAAGTTTTGAAAAGTTTGAACATGGGTTTGTTGATGATAATTGACGATCGAAAGACTTTTATTTGGCAGATTTTTTGGTTTAACCATTCTTGGTTTGTTGTTTTTGCACACCATGGTGAGGTTGTTTGTTATGGTGCAGGATGTGTAGATGTGGAATATAGTT
>MTMT01000090.1 GCA_002010195.1 Archaeoglobus sp. JdFR-32 | reverse complement strand
GGGGGGAAAAACTAATAAGATCACAGGTAAACTTAACTTGAGTTTTGAAGATGCTTTAAGGGAGATGTAAAAAATGATGTCAGAAAAAGCCCTCGCAAAAATGATTGAGGCTATGAACAAACACATGCCAGAAAAGAGGAGGAGTCTCAAAGACATGCTCGAAGAGGAGGAGCCTTCAATAAAAGCCAAAGACGGCAACGAATACATAATCGAAAAGAAGGAGTTGGAGTTTATCGCAGAATATGTAGATGAGTTTGAAAGGGATAGGTTCAGCATACCCATAATCCTCGAAATGAACGATTTAAACGGAGAGACAGTGATTTTCATAAGAGATAAAATGCATCAGGAGTTCATAAAGAAGGCATTCGGATTTGACAGATTCGTTAAGGGTAACTTGATGATTTACCTGTACGAGATGAGGAAAATCAGAAGAAAGCTTAGAACCGCATCACAAGTAATCTTCAAGGTTAGCTTGGTTTGATTGTTTCTTTCTGCATTTCCGATTTCAGTTTCCTAACTCACTAACCTACCCACACCCAGCATCAAAAACTGATCAAAACTCAAACGAAAATNACAATTTTTTTAATGTTTGTTTATTAATGAGATATATGGAACCTGATTTGAAATACAGCAACATAGAATTTACTGTAGATGGGAAGATAGGAATTATAACACTAAACCGACCCGAAAAAAGAAATGCTCTGTCGTATGACCTTCTTCTCGAGCTTGAAGATTTGCTGACAAAACTAAGGANGGATAGATCCATCAAAGTTGTTATCATAAAGGGAAACGGAAAGATTTTCTCCTCTGGACACGATTTAACAGAACTCATGAGCCCTCCTACAACGGTAGAAAAGCTGTTTAAAAAATGCTATGATGTGATGACTCTAATAAGAAATATTCCTCAAACCGTTATTGCCATGGTTCATGGAATGGCTACCGCTGCGGGCTGTCAGTTGGTTGCTGTTTGCGATCTTGCCATAGCAGAAGAATCCACCAAGTTCTCACTGCCGGGTATCAAAATAGGGCTGTACTGTAGCACCCCGGTTGTGTTCGTAAGCAGAGTGATCGGGAGAAAAAGAGCCTACGAGATGGCTATCACAGGTGAGTTCATAGATGCCAAAACCGCCCTTGAATGGGGGTTGGTAAACAGAGTTGTTCCCATAGATGAACTCGAGAGAACGACATTCGAACTCGCAAACAAGATTGCAAAATACAGTTTTACGGCACTTGAGTCCGGTAAGAGGTTATTCTACAAACAAATAGTTCTGGAAGACTTCCACGCCCTAGAACTCGGGACAGAAGTAATATCCTTACAAACATCTTCCGATTCCGCAAGAGAAGGGATAAGGGCATTTTTGGAGAAAAGAGAGCCTGTATGGAAAGAATAACCTCAGTTTCTTTCTATCTAATCTCAAAACAAAAATCTTTTAATAATCTTAAATTCTTATAGAGAAATATGGCTGGAAAATTGGAGAACCTTTATTGTGCAAGGTGTGGTTCAGAGTTCGATCTCGTGGTAAAGAGAACTACGAGTTATTCCGGTACCCTCCACATACCAAANCTTTTCTGCCCGTTTTGTGGCGGTAGAAGACTTACAAAAAAGCAGGGGATGTTCTTCCTTGAAAGGTGAGATTGATGGATCAGATGGACAGAAAAGTAGATAAGATTGATAAAAAAGTCAAAGAGAGAATAATAAACCTGATAGGAGATAGGGGAAAAATATCATTTAGAGACTATACCGAGATGATNCTCAGATACGGTAGGAAGATGGTGTCCGATGCGGAATATACCCCACGATTTCTCGATGTTCTGGCAAAATCATTCTCGGAATCCATAATTGAGATGCTGGAGATGTGTAATGGAGATGAAGTGTACGACTTCGGAATCACAGGCGGTAGATTCAGGAAAAGGATTATCAAGCTAATTCCAGAAGATATCAGATACTACTTTGTGGATCTCAGCGATCTTGATCATGAACTCCCAGAAAATTTCGAGATTATCAGTAGTGAGAGGATCAACGATGGGATAAACGGAGTCATGTTTTCCAACAATTTGATTAGCTCACTTCCATTTCATCTTGTTGAATATACTGACGGAGAGTTCTTCGAAATCTATGTTGGTTACGAAAATGGAGAATTTGTTGAAATTAAGGAGAAATTGGAGGATGAGAAGATCCTGAACTGCCTTAAAGAGATGGAAGAAAAAATGGAGGACGGAAGAAGATATGAAGTAAATGTCGATTCCTTGCGATTGATAAGATTTATGGGAGAAAAGCTGTCCAAGGGATTTATCATAACCTCGGGCTACATCCACGATCCCATCGAGATTTCCGATAAGTCCGGCACGATCACTTGTTTTGATGAGACGATCCACACCCACGATCCATTCCTTCTACCCGGAAAACTCAGCATATATTCTTCAGTTAGCATTCCAGCCTTGATCGAAAACGGAGCCAAGGTCGGGTTAAAATTAACCGGACTCACAAACTATCACTACTTCCTCAGAAGCATGGTCGGAATTATTGATGAGTTCAGCGATGAGATCGAAAAGCTATCTTTCTCTAGATATAGGGATGATAAGCTCGGATCCGTTAAAATACTCATTCAGCATAAGGGAGTCGAGAGACCAAAGCTAAGATGCTTAAAGTACATCCCCAAATTCGACTTCTGGGAAAAGTACAATCAACCGTACTTCGAGGAAGAGGAGGTGTTACCGGAGGGCTGACCGGTTACCGAAGATCGGTTAACGAAAAGATAGATATAGAAAACCTAAGAAAACTCCTCAAGAGACGATAAAACCATTTCAGGATCGAATCTCTTTATAATCACTCTCGTCCTACCTTTTTCAAGTGTTTTGAATAGCGTATCAATCAGCCTCAGATTCTCAAGCTTTGAGACTATGCTATAAAACTTGGTGTAACTCATCTTCCGCCTTTCACGGAACTTCTCGTAAAGTTCACCCGAGGTCAGCTCCTCCGACAAGTAAATGATCTTCAACAACTCCTTTTCAATATCATTTAGAGCGGTTATGCACTTTCTTACAAGAACTCGTCTACTGTCCTTCAGCACACTCTCAACATCCTTAAAATCGATTTTTCTTTTGGCATTTCTTTCAGCCTCAATACCCGCCATCTTTAGAATGTACAAACCAACCCTTATGTCCCCACTTTCTGCGGTCTGCTCCGCAACAAAGTTTAACACTTCATCATCTACCACCCCTGGATAAAAACCTATTTCGCATCTCTGCCTTAGAATCTCAAGAATCTCTTCGAAACCGTACGGATCAAAATAAATCTCATCAGGATGAAATATAGAACCAACTCTCTCATCAAATCTTGCAGATAACTTTAGATCAGTTGCAATAGCAATTATTCCTGTTTTTACACCCTCTACATCCTCATGAGCTTTCAAAAGCGAGTAAATTATCTCATTCATCAACTTGTTTTCGAATATAAGGTTTATATCGTCAAGGGCTACAACAAGAACCTTGTTCAACTCGAGAATCTTTTTCATCACAGACGCATATATTTTTTGGAAAGGTATGCCATAGGATGCGGGAGGATAGCCGTAAACCCTCTCAAATATTCTGGAGTAGACTCCCTGAAGAGAGCCCACAAGCTGGCAATTCACATATGCTGGGACAACATTTTCGTTGCTTTCCAACTCCCTGAGTATCATTTTGATAACTGTTGTCTTACCCGTTCCCGGAGTGCCAAGGCACACCATATTCACGGGTCTCGCACCCATAATGGCGGGNTTTAGATTGGCAACAATCCTGTCGATCTGCCTGTCCCTGAACTTAATATTCTCCGGAATGTAGTCCGGATCGAAAACCTCTGGGTCTTGAAAAAGAGTTTCATCCCATGACAGAAACCTCATTCGCTACTTCAACCCCCTTGCATGAGTCAGAATGTGCCTCAAAGATTCCCTTATTAGTTTAGATCCCAGTTTAACCGCTTTTCTTGATCCAGGGAGACAAAAGATCGCTTTTCCATCGATTATTCCCGCAAAGGTTCTCGATAGCATTCCCTTCGCTCCCGCTTCCTGATAGCTCAGATATCTAAAAATCTCCCCGAAGCCATCTATTCTCTTCTGTATTATTGGCTCTACTGCCTCAATCGTTACATCGGTTGGTGTTACTCCCGTACCACCGGTAGTCACCACCGCGTCAACTCCTTCAAGCATTTCCGAAATGGTTTTCCTTATTGCCTCCACATCATCCGGAACCAGGGCATAGTCTACGACATCAAAGCCCAAGCTTTCAACTATCTCCTTTCCAGATGGATCGTCCACCTCATGGATTCTTCCTAAACCCCTAACATGCCCGTACCTCTCAAATCTTGATGAAGAGATTGTAATCACTCCTACCTTGATTGGAAAGTCTTCTTCATGCATTAAAACCACCTTTCCAATGTCATTTGACTTGCTTCCAAACTTTCAAGCCTTTCAATAGCTTTTTCAACCCTATCTCTTGAGAAATCATGCTCTTCACATAAAAATTCAATTATTCCTTCCCTATCTGGCTTGGAAAACCTTATTTCGTAGTCGTCTGTTACGGGAGGATCGAGATAGAACTCTTTGATCTCCTCGAAATTCCCAATATCAATGTCTAAATCCCTGACTATTTTCTCAATTCCTCCGTACTTCTTCATTAGTTTCATCGCCTTTTTTACACCGATACCTTTTACTCCCGGATTGTAATCCGTTCCAACTAGAATTGCGATCTCTACGAGTTGCTCTCTGCTCAGATTCAACCTTTTCAGATTCTTCCCGAGATCTATTATCTCCGGTTTTACATCAACATATACATTCTTCCCCGGTAGCTTTCTTTTACCAGTTATTGCGAGATTTCTCACTAATTTCGGGCTTCCAAACAAGAGGGAATCGTAATCTTGACTCCCTGTGTATTTTGCATCTCCCTTTTTCGTGATGTGCGCAGCTTGAGCTTCACCCTCAGAGGGTGCTTGAACAAAAGGTATCCCCATCAGAGAGAGGAGGTTTTTTGAGGATTCCACTATGTACTCATCTATCCTTGCGGTTGCCTGAGCGTACTTCCTGAGGTCTTTTTCCCCTCTCTCCTTCGCAACCACAAGCTTTTCTTCCATCTCAAGTTTTCTCGCTTTTCTTTCCTCAATTTCCTCCTTTTTAAATTCAGGAGGTTCTCCATCAAAGACAAAGATGGGTTTTATACCACTCTCAACGAGATTTGAAACCCTATATAGAATTCCGGAAAGATGCGAAGTTATTCTACCATTGGAGTCTCTAAGAGGAGTACCATCCGGTTGTCTTATGATTGATATAAACTGATAAATCGTATTGAAAGCGTCTATCGAAATTCTTGAGCCTTTAAAATGGCTCAGAGCTGTTTGTTCCTTCTCGAATATATCTCCAATATCCGAACCCATACCCTAATTTGCATCTTTACTTTATGTAATATTTATGTTCCACTTATGTTCCACGCTTATGCTCTATGCTCCATCTCCCAAAGCGATGTCACCTATACATCCTTCTCTCAATGCTCTCGAGTCTTTCCTCAACAAGTGATAGCTTAGAATCGAGAATTCCTTCGAATCTAACCTCTAAATCGTCTGCATTTACCGCTATAACCCTCTTTGTGTTCTCGAACTCCTCCATTACCTTCCTCATCCTCAACTCTATGCTTATAAACAGTCCTCCGAGGGCAAGGGTTAGAAGGAACGCGAAGAAGATTACCCCTAAATCAACCCTGTCATACAAAGAGAGCCATTTATATGTTAGCATTATTGCCGAAAAAACCATCAACGCGGAGAGGGCAACCTCTCTTGTTTCCATATTTCATCACCATGTTTTGATAAGATTGAAAAAATATATATTTTTTCATCAGAATGAAATTTTCTTCTTTTAGACATTAATCGCCAACGAGGTATTTTTCGAAGTCTTTCACAACATATCTTCTCCCCCTTCTGGTTACTTCAAAACCCTCCTTTTCAAGCAATTTCCTTACCTCCTCCACTCCACCCGGATACTTCTCGTTAATCACTCCTCCTTCCTTCAGAGTTCGCCAATAAGGTGTATAGACTCCTTCAGTACTCGCATTTGCAACGATCCACACAAATATTCCTGTGGTTATCGGACATGCAGTGTTGACTCCATGCCTTCTTGCCAGCTTCTCGCGAATCATATTTATGGTTATAAGCTTTCCCTCAGGAACATCCTTCATGATCTCGTAAACCTCCAGCGGAGACGGTACAACCATTTTTCCTTCCCCAAGTCTTTTCCTCATCTTCTCCGGTATCTCCACAATTTTCGGGAGATCTTTCTTATTCAGCTTCTCCTTCCAAGACCTCGACATAAACGAAATTAAGCATCAAAACTTTAAAACCATTTAGAAACCAATGATAAATCCTGATAATTTATTTTTGAGAAATATTAAAGGGAAAGATTTTTAAACTGTGTTAGATTGTTACAGTGTAACAAGATAGCAAGGTGATGAAATGCTGGGGTTAGGNGATATCTGGACAGAGATCGGATTCATCCTGACGATTCTCTCAGTAATATTCTGCATAGCATACGGTTTGATGAGGTGGAGGTGATCGAATGGACTTGCTCCTGATGATTCTGATCGTTGCCGTGTATTTGGCCATCACGATTTACTTAGGATATTTTGGATTTAAATCCACCAAGAATTCAGAGGATTACTTGGTTGCGGGAAGAAAGGTAAACCCAATTATCATGGCTCTGTCATACGGTGCAGCATTCATATCTACATCCGCCATCGTTGGTTTTGGAGGGGTTGCAGGATTGTTCGGTTTCTCTCTTCTCTGGCTAACCTTCTTGAATATTCTCGTTGGGATATTCATAGCCTACGCAATTATCGGGAAGAAAGTCAGACGGCTGGGACTTGAAACCTCTGCACTCACATTTCCGGAACTCCTTGGAAAAATTTACGGATCGAAATTCCTTCAATCGTTTTCCGGTTTGATAATCTTCCTTTTCATGCCGTTGTATGCGGGAGTGGTGCTCATAGGAGCGGGGAGGTTTATGGAGGTTACATTGAACATAGACTACAACTCCGCGTTACTCCTGCTGTCACTGATAATAGCAGTCTATGTTATAACGGGAGGAATAATTGCGGTGATATACACGGATGCATTTCAAGGGGCAATAATGCTCGCCAGTATGGTGTTTCTGCTATTCACGATTTATTCGTTCTTCGGAGGAGTGGTTCCAGCACACGAAGCCCTAACCTCGTACAACAGCATAGCTATCAAGATTTTCCACGAATCCGGAAAAATTCCGGGGCACAACGGCTGGACTGCTTTCCCAACCCTCGGTTCTCCCGCTTGGTGGACTCTCGTAACCTCTCTTATTCTCGGAGTGGGTATCGGTGTGCTCGCACAACCACAGTTAGCGGTAAGATTAATGACCGTGAAGTCGGATAGAGACCTTGATGTCGCAATCCCTGTTGGTGCGTTCTTCATCTTCATGATGGTGGGTACATCGTTCATAGCGGGAGCTTTAAGCAACGCCTACTTCATCGAAACAGTTGGAAAACCAGCCATAGCTGTTGCAGGTGGGAACATCGACAAGATCATACCCGAACTAATCAACACCCTCATGCCGGATTCATTCATAGCAATATTCATGGTAACTCTGCTTGCTGCAGCGATGTCAACCCTGAGCAGTCAGTTCCATACAATCGGTTCTGCACTGGGTAGGGATGTGTTTCAGTCCGGCATGGGGAGGGGTGTTGACACGGTAAAGGTAACGAGGGTTGCTATAGCCTTTGGCATACTGTTCAGCATATTCCTCGCCTACATTCTTCCACCCGGCGTCATTGCAAGAGGAACAGCCATCTTCTTCGCTCTATGTGCATCAGCATTTCTACCATCTTACATAGGTGGATTGTACTGGAGAAGGGCTAAAAGAAGGTCCGCAATCATGAGTGTGATGTTCGGATTCTCTGCATCCCTTTTCTACCTGACTTTCATCCACGCAAAGGAGGCTACCGAACTGGGAATCTGTAAATGGCTTTTCGGAGTGGATACACTACTCCCATATCCATGGACAGTCATAGATCCCCTTGTAGTTGTTCTACCCCTATCCACACTTGTCTTCGTGGTTGGTAGCATATTGGACAAGGAGGAGGAAGTAAAAATTGAAGTAAGA
>MTMT01000020.1 GCA_002010195.1 Archaeoglobus sp. JdFR-32 | reverse complement strand
GCACTGCTTGCCATGATTGTAATTTCAATGTTCACGAAAGGTGCTGCTGAGGAGGACCTCGATCCGGATATAAGAGCAGCGATTGAAGCCTGAGATTAAATAAAACGGAAAATAAAGCAATAATAAACTAATCATAAATTTATTTTTATATCATAAATTCATCTAAATTTTAAACTAAATTTAAGATACCAAAAATAGATGGAAGAAAATTAATATCATCTAGCTATATGACCTCAAACATTGTTCAATGCTATTAACTTGCTGTCACTCCTTCTTCAAACCAATAACATCCTTCACCGCATCCTCCTTAGTTTCGAGATCCGCAAGCATTTGCAGGAATATTATCGCTGCGGATGGAGAGCCACCGCCGTGCACAGCCCCAAGGAAATGACTGCTTGTGATCCAAAACTCTATGAACTTGATGATTCTCATTCTNTCCTCAGTTGAAAACTCCGGATTCGCTTGGAGGTACTTTTCAACATACTTTCCTACCTCAGGGCTCCTTAAATCGAATTCAGATGGGGCAGTAACAGGAATGCCACCCGCAATCTCTGCGAGATGCATGATCACCTTGTTGAAACCTTCCACTCCAACAACTTTACCAGCATTAGCCATTAATGCATTTGGAAGCCATGTATTGTAGCTTTCCCGTCCCTTAACAGCCGAGCCAACAGCTATTGCATACGCAGCCTCACTTACACCGACCATTTCACCGATTCTCTGTCTTAGGGCAGGAACTTTCTCCAGTCCATTTGCCTTCAGCATCAAGTTCGCCGCACCTATCATCGAATCAATGAACCCAGCTTTGCAGGAGGCTCCAACACACCTATGCGAGATAGCAAAATTTGTGAGGGTGTTTCTTATGGCTTTCAGATCCTCAAAGACAAAAACTCTCTCCCACGGTACGAAGACCTTGTCGAAAATCACTGTGCAGGTTATTCTATCCCCATAAAGAGGGTTGCCCATCTCAAATTCTCCACCCTCTCTGAACATTGCCTGATACCCTGTATTCTGCAGTATGAACTTGACTCCTTCGTCCTCTGGAGTTACCGCAAATGCTATGGCAAACTCCTCCTCACCCTCTCTGAATGTCTGAGTTGGCAGGATGAAGTTGACATCTGCAGCAAAAGCACCGCTCTGATGTATCTTCGCTCCTGACACCACTATTCCATCTTCCTTCTTTTCCACAACATGGACATACATGTCCCTCGCTTCCTTAGGCCTCTTTGCCCTGTCACCCTTCGTATCTGTTAGAGCTGCTGTACATGCGTAGTCGTTCTTCTGAATATCCTTCAGAAGAGAGAGGAATCTTTTGTGGTAGTCCGTTCCAAGTCTTTCATCAAGCTCCTTTGTTGCTGGATAGAGGGAGTTTATCGCATCACTACCCGTGCACCTGTAGTTGCATGTTGCAAGCCTCATGCTGAGTTCTCTTTGGAAATCATATCTCGCAATCAAATCCTGAGGCGTCTTATTTACATAATTCAACCTATTTACTTTCTCATCCACAAGATCCGAATGNGGAGAATACTCCTCCTTCTTCTTTGCAAGATCATATGTCATGGCAATGGAATTCACTACAGGTTTGATGTTCGGGTGGTTTACGAAATCCTCAATTTTCTCCCCGCGTACATAAATTTCCCTTTCGTAATCAGATAACCTCTCAACATACTCCTTTCCAGAAATCAACATTCTTTCACCTACTCAATTTTGATTTTAAAAAATTAAAAATTTTTCCATTTTTTTATTTTTTTCAATTTTAATGAAAAATAATCATCTTTAACCTTCTGCAAAGTTTTTAACCTTTCACCACAGAATAACTTCGTGCAACGCATAAGAATTGCAATAACAGGAAAACCCGGATGTGGAAAAACAACGCTATGTGAGAGAATATATCAAAGAATCGAAGGCATCGATTGCGGAGGATTCATAACA
The DNA here is from genome assembly GCA_002010195.1 of Archaeoglobus sp. JdFR-32. Classification (GTDB taxonomy): domain Archaea; phylum Halobacteriota; class Archaeoglobi; order Archaeoglobales; family Archaeoglobaceae; genus Archaeoglobus_A. The sequence goes on along the minus strand of MTMT01000020.1, from coordinate 6,415 downwards.
AAAGAGGTAAGGGAGAGAGGAGTGAGGGTGGGATTTAAAATCGTTGATCTCGAAAAAGGAGATGAGAAATGGCTTGCTCATGTAAGAAATCCGTCAAAAATTAGAGTCGGTAAATACGGTGTGTACTTAGACGGTATAGATGAAATAGCCGACAGAATTGCCAGCTACACTCGAAAAGACCTGATAATAATCGATGAATTGGGTCCAATGGAGCTGAAAAGTAAAAAATTCGTTAATTCGATATACGAGTTGATCGATGGCGATCTAAACCTCATCTTCACAATCCATTTAAAATCAAAGCACCCTCTATTGAACAAGATAAGAAGAGAATTTGAAGTTATAGAGATCAACAAAGAGAACAGAGAACAGATGGTTGAGAAAATACTTGAAAAAATGAGCTNAAAACCGGTAGAAATCAGATAAGGCAAAGTTCAGTTACTCTGCGAAAATAGAAGCCACGCACACTCAAACATGCAACCGGTAAGATAATTCCCGAAGGTGAAAGAATGGTATCTGAAGGGGAAGCCAGAATTAAGGTGTTCCACGGTGTGTTCTACAACCCAAAGATGAAGTTCTGCAGAGACTTTGACATGGAAGTGTTCAAAGTGATCAAAGAGAAGGAGAGGAGAGTGAACTATCTTGATGCTCTATCTGGAACAGGGATAAGAGGAATCAGAGCCTTCTTAGAGGCGGGATTTCAACCTTTTTTTAACGATTTCAGCAAAAGAGCAGTTGAATGCATAAAAGAGAACCTGAAACTGAATGGTATTACCGCAGAAGTTTTCAATACAGACGCAACAGTACTCATGAGGGAGAGAAAATTCTTCCACATCGACATAGACCCATTTGGCTCACCCGCAGAGTTCATAGACTCAGCGGTTAAATTTCCCAAATACCTTAGCGTTACCGCAACAGACACTTCTGCACTGTGCGGAAGTGCAACAGTTTCCGGATTGAGAAAATACGGAGCTTACGCGGTTAAAACGGAATACTACCCTGAGGTGGGGATAAGGGTGCTTATCGGTAGAATCCTCTCTGAATCCGGAAAATATGATAAGGCTCCCGAGATACTCGTCTCTTTTGCTCGTGAACACTTTTACAGAGTTCACCTGAGGTTCAAAAGATCTCCCTCTGCGGTGAAAAAAGCCTTCAANAAGTACGGATATATATTCCACTGTTTCAACTGCCTTAGAAGATTTGTCTCCCCGATCGGAGGAGAAGTTATTTCGAAATGCATTTGCGGAAGAGAAACAAAAATGATAGGTCCTTTATGGCTTGGAGAACTTCATAATCAGGAGTTCATAAAGTGGAACTCCGAAAATGAGGGTGTATCAAAGCTTATATCGAAGATTAGAGGTGAGCCGGAGATCCCACTTTACTATGACCTGCACCACATAACCAAAAATCTCAACCTATCTCCTCCTCCGATCGAAAAGATAATAGAAGAACTGAGGTCAATAGGGTACAAAGCGGGAAGGACGAGATTTTCCGGAACATCCATAAAAACAGATGCGGACATAGAAGAGATGAAGAGAATAATAAAGAGCTTGAAGAGGTGAGAGCGATATTGAAATCTCAGAATGGTTGAATTAACCTATAAATCACCAACTTTACTAAACAGCTGATTGATTCTGAACCCACCAGATCGATTACAAAAAACTTAACCGTATTAAGATAATCTTTTAAAGTTAAAAGTTTTATTTTGATTATGGAAAAAGCTGGCTACATTATCGTGGGCATAATTTCCGCGTTGATAGTGGGATCACTTCTAATACTCGTCCAAGGCGGATACTACTGGATGCCCATGTACAGAATGGGATACGAAGATGGTAGGTACTATCCTCCCGGATGCTGTCAGGGACCCGTTAACTTCCAATCCAACGGTGAAAGAATATACTACACAGGGATAAATGAAAATGGTGAAAGGATACCCTTTACCGGAGGACCTACTTGGCTTATGAATCACGGTGGAAGCTGTGTGAACTGCCANGGAAGGGACGGAAAGGGTGGGTTCGTGCCTATGATGTGTAACAAACAGGCTCCAGACATAAGGTACTCTGAAATGACCGAAGAAGGTATGAGCGAAGAAGAAATAAAGACTGCAATAACAAAAGGTGTACATGAAGGTGAGGAACTCAACTGGTGTATGCCGAGATGGCAAATGAGCGAGGAGGATCTCAACGATATAATCGCCTACCTGAAGGAGCTGTAGAATTGATAAAGGTAATGATGTGCCGAACACACATCAACCGATAGCACAAGGAGGACAATCTCTAAAAGCCCAAGAAGACCCGAGAATTAAAAAACTTAAAAAACTCAAAATAATATAAAAAATTAAAGAACTCTAACTTAGTGACAGCAATGGCTATGTTTTCCGTGTTTGTGCTCATGCCTATGTTCCTGCTCATCCCCATGTTCGTGTCCCTGCTCGTGATCTTTCTCCTCGGCTTTATCTGATTTTTCAAATTTCTTAGATACCGCTGAGAGGAATTTGCACCTCATCTTCGCACCTCACCTAACCTTACTCAACTCATATACTCACATACTTACCCATTTTCTCACATGCTGTGGCTACCAACCCATCATCGGGCAGTGTCCATACCCGTAGTATTGCGGATACGGATATTGCGGTAGAGTTTCGTTGTCTGTGCGGTTTATCGAGGAGCCATATTCCTCATACCCCTGATATCCCGAGTACGATGGCCATCCCGGATTTCCCATCATAGGCTTGCTGTAGCCCATCATTCCTCCCATTGGCATTCCCATCATTCCCATTGGCATTCCGTAACCATATCCACCATATCCCCTGTATCCCATTCCGTATCCCATTCCGTATCCCGCATATCCATATGGATCTGCGGTTGCCGTGTATACTGCAACTCCCACAATTGCGAGGAGTGCAATTCCGACAATTCCAATAGTTTTTTTATTCATTTTCATTTCGATCACCTCAGTACAATACTTAATGCGGGAGCCAATGGACTTTGCCCGTTAAAGTGTAAACAAACCAACCCATGAGATGGTTCATCACACTTCACCACCACCTGTAATGTTCCATCTTTGTTTTAAAAGTAACGATAGCAGGTCAAATGATAATTCGTGAGCTAAAATTGATTTTTTACAAATCTACAACCGGAGATCTCGGGATGTTAGAGATATCCCAAAACCGGAACTCTAACCCGGGGTGAGAGAAGGAGCTTTTAAATTTCTGGGTTGGTGTAGGGTGTAAGGATCGCTTTGCTATCCCCCATATTGCCTATAATGGAGTGGTACTACTCAACCCACCGGGAGCTTACGAAATTCTTCTGGATACCGGTTGGAAGTTGAAATAAGGTTGCTCCATGGGATGAAAGTTGAAATAAAGAAGATTACTCTAAGACCTTGATCCTTATCTTGGTAAGATTTTCCTTGATCTCTACTTTTTTATTCAGTTCTTTCATAATCTCCTCCAAGAACTCCCTTACAAACTTCTTGATGTAATTACTCCCAAAAACCAGTATGTACTCATTCCCGGTTTTCCCCAACCTGAAAAAATTACATATCTCCAATCTTCTCAGGATTTTCTCGATCTCCATCCCAGAAAATTGTTCTGCATGGTTTTTTGCAATCTCTTTATGTACATTCCAAAACCTCTCATCGTTGCACTCCTCAACTATTTCGAGCAGAATGACAAGATGATCGAGATCCAGAATTACATGCTCTCCCTCAGATAGCATTTCAACATATACCTTTAACTTCTCCATGTCGTAATTCTCAAACCGCCTGTACAAATAGTAAAATTTCAGGGCATTTCTAACTATCTCACTCTGAGATAATCTCTCCTCCTTTAGTTTTTCGAATATCTCCGCNGTTTCCTCATCGAAAGCTATTGTCGTTCTTATAGGGTTCTTCATGTTGGCTANTTCACAACCCGATTTAAAAATTTTGTGATGAATTCACAGTTTTTGTGAAATTTTATCAGAAATTACAACATTTTGTTAAAAAATTTTTTAAAACCGCATCACTTCCAGAGGGGTGGTGATGAAATGATAGACTCAGGCGATACCGCATGGATACTCGTGTCAACCGCCTTAGTAATGCTGATGACGCCGGGAGTTGGGTTATTCTATGGAGGAATGGTTAGAAAGAAGAATGCGGTTGCTCTAATAACCTTGAGCTTCATCTCCTTGGTTATTGTTGGTCTTCAGTGGATTGTTGCTGGATACACCCTGTCCTTCGGTTCCGATATCAGTGGTTTTATCGGAGACCTGAGCTACTTCTGCTTGAACAATGTCGGATTTGATGCTTTCGAAGGTACCAACATTCCCCACATGGCGTTCATGCTATACCAGATGATGTTTGCGGTTGTGACGCTGGCAATACTCGTTTCAGCGGTTGCAGAGAGATCGAGGTTGGAAGGATTCATAGTATTTGGACTGCTCTGGATGTTCCTCGTTTACAATCCGTTCGCTCACTGGCTATGGGGTGGCGGATGGTTGGCAAAGCTTGGAGCTTTGGACTTTGCAGGAGGGATGGTTGTTCATGTAAGCTCTGGTTTCTCCGCCTTGGCACTCGCAATGATCATAGGAAGGAGAAGGGAGTTTGGAGAGGTCTCCATTGAACCGCACAACATACCCATGACACTGCTTGGAGGTGCCCTACTGTGGTTCGGGTGGTTCGGNTTTAATGGAGGGAGTGCTCTATCGGCAAACGGGCTTTCCGCAAATGCCATTGTTGTAACAAATGTTTCTGCCTTCGTTGCTGCTGGAGTTTGGATGTTTTTTGCATGGACTGGAGGAAAACCGGGTTCACTGAGCATAATAAGCGGTGCTATAGCGGGTTTAGCAGCGATAACACCGGCTGCCGGATTTGTGGATGTCAGGGGTGCGGTAATAATCGGACTGATAGCAGGGATAATCTGCTATAAAGCCATGGATTTCAGAATCAAGGCTGGATTGGACGAAAGCTTAGATGCATGGGCAATACACGGAATCGGTGGGCTATGGGGAAGTATTGCAATAGCTTTATTCGCCAATAAGGCTATAAACGGATACTCTGGATTGCTCTATGGTAGCACCGAACTTCTCATCCCGCAGACAATAGCGGTCATAGCTACCGTATCCTATGCCTTCGCGGTAACCTATGTGATTGCCAAGATAGTCGACATGGTAGTTGGCTTGAGAGTTAGCGAGGAAGAGGAATATGTTGGACTTGACATATCTCAGCACGGGGAGGTTGCTTATGCCTGAGAAAAGCGATAGGGTGACACTATGAAGAAAATCGAAGCTATAATAAGACAGGAGAGATTTGAAAGGGTTAAGGAAGAGCTTGAAAAGTTGGGATGCATAGGAATGACCGTAACAGAGGTGAAAGGCAGAGGAGAGCAAAAAGGGATTAAACTTCAGTTCAGAGGACGAGAAATGCAGGTCGATTTGCTACCAAAAACGAAGATTGAGCTGGTAGTAGAAGATGAGGAGGTTGAAAAAGTAATAGATACCATAATGAAATCTGCAAGAACGGGAAAACCCGGAGATGGACGAATTTTCATAATCGATGTGGAGAGAACAATAAAAGTGAGAACAGGTGAAGAGTAAAGGACTACAGAGGTTAGAAATTCAATATTTCGTGTTTTTATACTTTTTTGCTTAAAATTTAAACTCGATCAGGGTGTTNTAAGCAAGCTCAGACTCAGAAAAATTAATTAAACTTTTTAACAGCAACTTACAACCAACACATTGTAGTATTTGATGTGCCGTCGTAGCTCAGCTGGCAAGAGCGGGTGACTCGTAATCACCAGGTCGCGGGTTCGAGTCCCGCCGACGGCTTTTTTAGAGTTGAACCAAGTTGTCATGGNTCTTTCACCAACCAATTAGTAGACCAGCAGTTAACTCACCATTATTTAACCTCACCACAGATTTAGCCCAGTTTGAGGATCTTTTTCCCTACGAGGAGGATTACCCTCGAGTTCGATTACAAAAACCTCACAGGCAAAGACCTCTCCTCCAAAGAGATGCCCACCGTATATTCTATTGTTGTATCCAAGGATTACATGCAGATGTGGGAAAATCTCCCCATCATGCAGAGATACATTTCCGGTTAGGCTTAGAATTTCAGCCCTCTCATCAAATCTCCTTTTTATGTATTCCTTGCTTTTCTGGTCATAGTATCCGATTTCAGCATTTTTAATAGCCCCTATTCCATTTATGAACCCGCACCTAATTTTGTTATTCTCCAGAAAATCTTTCAGTTGACTTACTATGTCTCCACCATAATCCAACCCCACCAGAAAAGCCCTGCTCGGTTTAAACTCAAAAGACCTCATGATCGAAATTTCNGTGTTTACTGTATTTAAATCAATCCAACAAATTCGATTAACTTCAATCTGGAACTTCAATCCGAAGATTGATTCTGCATCCGTACGCTAATACTCCCTTAG
>MTMT01000080.1 GCA_002010195.1 Archaeoglobus sp. JdFR-32 | reverse complement strand
TGAGATAAAATGCGATGAAAGATATCAGATGTTCCTTTGCCCAAGTTTAGCCAGGGTATAATCGATCTTATAGAATTATGGATAACGGTTGCAAACACCAGCAGTATGAATACTAACCATGCCTTCTTACAGCTTCTGATGAATTCTACGGATTTATTCAAAGCACATGGTAAAATCATGTATCTTTACTCCCCTCCATGCATACGTGCCATAAAAATCTGAAGCAAATTTCAGTGGTATAGGTGCCTTTGAGGCATAACAAGATAAGTTAAATCCAATTACATATGGTTTATTCTTCTCTAAATAGAATGTTTTACTGATTGTGACCTGTCCACTCACACCATATCTATAATCCTCAAGATTTTTTGTCTCTTGATTATATGGAGGCTGCTGTTCTGCTAAAGTAAGAGATGTGAAAGCACCTACAAGGAGTGGAACATAGTCTACCCAACCATACCTTTCAAACGTAACAGTGAATGTATAGTTGCCACTTTCCTCAACTTGGAAAACATTGGTTATAAGTCCTACCTCGGCCACACTATAACTAACTTCTCTTGGGAATGCTAATACATGTGCAAGCACCCTTAGAATTTTTTGTGAGACACTGTATTCCGTTATTTCTTCGTGTGCACCATAACCGTCTTTATATGGTCTACCATAAACAAAAATCAAGTCATTACAAGGAACATCGCTCCAATTACCCCAGTCACCCCATCCCATTTTCACACCTCCAAATAACCTTCCCTGATCAAATAAAGCGGATGAATCCATCCATTACAAATTACAATGTTATCGAAACCGTTAAGCGTTGAAATCAAGTCCAATCCAGCAAACGTCTAGAAAGTCCAGTATTTGTTGTTCATTGAAGAAAAGAAACAATCTTTTTCACCAACTGAGCTGCCTACGGAATTTTTCTTGATTTTATAATACACTTCCCGTAAATCCATTTTGATCTCGTGCACTTCCGAATAATATTCGAGGTTCTCAACATATATTGGTGGATGGTAGCAGAAAACCTGCTTCCTTGGTCTGTATTTGAACCTCATCTCATCGTTTGTACAAGCTCCCACAACTGCAATGTCCCAATCCTCTTTCTTGTATCTTTCAACGAAAGATGGGTAATCGTAGCCATACCACTCTAAATTAAAGATATGCTGAAATTCTCCCGGAAATGCTCCAACAGCAATCACTTCTTTGTTACTTTTTGGTAAAGACATCTTAGGCTCGACTTCATTAAAAACGAACTCATCTACATTGTGTAATCCAAGTTTATCGTCAACGCAAGGCATATCAAGTGCTTTAGGTGTTTTATCAGTACTCTTTGAACGTCTCTATCGTAGAATTCATTGCAAAATGATATATTGTATCTCTCTGCAACGTACTCTTTCCATTTATCTTTCAGCTCATATGAAACAATTTCATTTACACTACCGAATATTGTAATATAGGCTGCACTTATTGAACCATATGGAAAAGGCAGCTCTAATATGAAAATATCATACCCAGCTGGCAACCATTTCTCAAAATCCTTTTTACTTTTTGCAGCCTCTACAGGAATGCCATAAAGGTGGCAGTTTTCTTTGAGGTATAGCCCAACATCCCACTGTTCCTTGAATGTAGGTTGAAGACAGGCTACTTTTAAACCTTTAGACTTAAAGTGTTTCTCTAAAAGCAGAACAGTGGTGGTTTTTCCTTGCTTCGGTACAGAAGCTAACACATACAACCTACTCATACTTCAACCTCCTACAGCAAGTCTCAAACTGATTTCTCGGTTTCTCATTAACTATATTTTCCCAAAATAAAANCTCCTCTATCTTTTGAGGGTATTTACCNATAACCATTTGATTGCGAGAACAATCCCAGTAGGTTCCGTCCGGTAAAACGGATAATCCCAAAACCCCTGCGATGCAGCCTTTCTCTATGCAAAGTGTAGGAATAGATATTCCCTCTTTTTCAGCCCTTTTTATTGCATAATCTCTCACTCCAACCCATTCTTTAAAGGTAACCGCTTCGAGCGAATTATTCGGTGAGTTATTGATTGGGTGGAATATGTTCAAATTCAGCATTCTTGAGCCTGTTTCGATGCACAAATCGATCACGTGATCAACACATTTCAAGTTTAGTCTGTTTAGAGTAAATCCGATACCGTGGTTTATTTCGTATTCATCGAGCAAATACAATGCATTGATAGCTTTCTCATAACTCCCCTCCCCACGAATGAAATCATGAACTTCCTTATTCCCATCTACGCTAATTTGAATGCCATCGTGTCTTTTGAAGGTGTGAATGTATCTCGGGATCAGAATTCCATTGCTACTCAGCCTAACGCTACCAACCAATTTTCTTACGAACTCGCAGATTTCAGCGAAATTTGGATGTAGTAAGGGTTCTCCACCGCTCAGTATTATTTCGCGTTTCAGAGGGGGAAATTTTGTATCCAAAAAATCGTTACATATGCTTTTAATTAGACGAATCAACATGAATCTGTTACCCTTATTCAGATAGCAGTGCCTACAACTCAACTGACAGAAATCGACAATATGCAGATCAAGGAAATTAGCTGGCATAAATAACCTTCAAATAACTCATATTTAAATTTAACTAAAAAAATACTTATATCAGTCTATTATATATACAANATATATGAATTTTTTTATCAATACTCAGAAATTTCAAATAATTGTTTTTTAAATCACCAGATTAATAATGTAAAAAGGCTCCGATTCCACTTATCGAAGTTTGATACAAAAATGCCAGAAAGAACCTCATTGCCCCCATCCAATCACCCCAGCGTAGCATAGTTCTGAGTCCTGTCAATTATAGGAACATCAGCAGAGATCCCGATAGGCCCAACTGGAAATTCGGGAATGTAGGATGCTTTCAACTTCGGAATTCTGATGGTCATTTTAACAGCTTTCGTTTCACCATCCTTTATCGTAATCACTCCCTGCGGCTCGTAATGCACGAAATCGTTGAGAGTGAACTCCTTCCTCTCTCCCTTCTCATCTAAATAAACCTGAGTTATGGCAAGCCCGTCTCCTTTGGGATCTATTTTAACCTTTGTTTCTTTAACGTTCGGATCGTGAGAGACGAAGTGCAGATAGTAGGTTACTGTGGTGTTCCCTTTTAGAATCGACGAGTTAGCAGAGGTTATCTCTATGTATCCGGAGATGTTGTACTTCTTTGCTATCTCTGGGTTCATCACATCCTCTGGGGCAAGGAAGGGTATGTCTCCGACTTCGACCTCCCTGTTTTGCTTTATTTTTACTTCGTTTGCCACCACTCCAACAACAGCGACAAGCAAAAGCAACACCAAACCTTTTTTTTGCCAAACTCAGTTTATCACCTCCCCCTTCTTTATCTGTCTTATTTTTTAACTTTTATTTATCAATTCCGACCACTTCAACCCAGATTGAAGTAATTGTCTTTTCCCGAAATTATTTCCCACTTCAACAAACCCCTGTGTGAAACTCGATGAAAAAGCGATAAAANGGATAATCAGAGAAAAGAAGAAGGGAACACCAACCAGAATAATAGCAGAGATTGAAGGAATCTCAACAAGAAGAGTAAATCAGATCTACAGGCAATACAAGGAAACAGGAGAAATTCCTGAACTGAGAAAGCCGGGAAGACCAAAGAAAAATCTATCCGAAGAAGAAATAAAGGCCATAAAAGATGCGTACGAAGAATACAGATGTAATGCAATTGTATTGCAAAAAATACTAAAAGAGAGAGGTTACAACATAAGCAAGAACAAAATCCATGAAGTGTTGAAGATGTTAGGCTATTCCAAGGAGGAGAAAGTCAAAAGGAAGAGAAAGAAGTGGATACGATACGAAAGAAGGCATTCTATGAGTTTGTGGCATACAGATTGGTTTTTCTATAAAGGTAAGTGGATAATTGCTTATTTGGATGATGCATCCCGTTTAATAACAGGTTACGGAGTATTTGAAAATGCAACAGCAAAGAATGCAATTAAAGTACTAAAAGAAGCGATGGATAATTATGGTAAACTGAAATCAATACTAACGGACAGAGGAACTCAGTTCTATGCATCTGCTGGAGAGAAGAAGGCTAAAGGTATCTCAAAGTTCGAGAAATTCCTTGTTGAGAATGGAATTAAGCACATTGTTGGTAGAGTAAACCATCCTCAGACAAATGGAAAGATTGAGAGGTTCTATGGAACGCTAGAAACTAAGATGAGGTACTTTGATACGATAGATGAGTTTGTTGAGTGGTATAATCACAAAAGACCTCATATGAGTCTTAATTTAGATGAACTGGAGACCCCTTATCAGGCATTTTTGAGAAAGCTTCCTGCTGAAAGAGTATTGGGTTATTCATGGGGGGTGGCTCGATGGCGGGAAATAATTTTAGGAAACTACAAATCTAAATCAAAACCAAAAATAATTAATTAAAGAGGAGGAATCTAATATATCATTGCCAACGCTTGATATTCCCCACTTCCAGAGTACGAACGAGCCATGTAATAGATAGTTCCAGAACCAGTAGCAGGACCAGCAACTTCCTGAGCCCATGTAGAGTATCCGCGTGCATCGTAACTGCTTGTTGTTGGCGGCGAATTCCATTTAATGTATAAGTCGAAATCGCTGCTATCTGGTCCAGAATTAAAAGCATAGCCTAAACCGGTACCGCTAATGGAATAAGTGTCTGAGTCGCCAGTTCCTGAGAGATAGCCACCAATCCTACCACTATTGGCACTCGGTTCTCCAGATACTACCCAAGCCTTCCAGTATCCACTTCCACTATAGGAGCGAACCATTACGTAGAGCGTTCCAGAACCTTCAACGGTGAAGTACTCTAAAGATNTACTTGAATAGCCTCGAGCGTCGTAGTCAGTGGTTGTAGGTGGTGATNCCCACTTTGCATACAAATCGAAATCTACATCTTCGTTGCCAGCCATCACGACTGTAACATGGGACTTAGCTGGTATGCTGACTGAGAATGTATATGTATTCCCTGAACCCGACAGATAACCTGATTTACTCGAAAGTATTCTTCCTAAAGTTACTGCCGCGTAAGCGTTTACTTTCCCGTAGCCGTAGTATTTATCCCAGCCGCTTGAGCCGAGGTCGATTGCCGTATTTCGCAGTATTTCGCGAATTTTCTCATTGCTGAACGACGGATTCTGTGACCAAAACAGAGCCGCAACACCTGAAACATGTGGAACCGCCATAGAAACTCCAGACATAGTGTTGTAACCATTGTTACGTACTGTTGAGAGTATATTAACGCCGGGAGCGACAAGTTCAACATGTGAACCATAGTTTGAAAACGAAGCTCGCTGATCGTTTGAATCTATTGCACCAACAGCAATAACTTCATCATAAGCTGCAGGATACTTCTGCACTTCTTGTCCGTCGTTTCCTACCGAAGCTACGAGTAAACTTCCTTTGGTATAATATGCGTAGCTGCATGCCTTCTTTACTACAGGTGATGGCTCAACGAACGAGCTGAAGCTCATANTTATAATTTTTGCACCATAATTAGCAGAGTAGTTTATGCCTTCTGCAATATTGTCCCATGTACCCAAGAGTTCATTATTAAGTACTTTTACTGCAAGAATTTTTACCTGCGCAATTCCAGCAATGCCTTTGTTATTATCCATAATCGCTCCAACTATTCCTGCTATGTGTGTTCCGTGGCTGTAAGAGTTATCGTCCATCGGGTCGTCGTCATCATTTACGAAATCGTATCCCTTAATCACGCGCCCCACTAGATCTTCGTGAATGTAATCTACTCCAGAATCTAAAACCGCAACTATGATACTTGNGCTACCTTTCTGGTAATCCCAAGCTTCAGGAACGTNTATCTTTTTTGGACCCCATTGCTGATTCCACTTCGGATCATTTGGTGTGTAATCAGCGTAGAATCCTAACCCATTTGGCGTAACATCCATTACGTATGGATCTGCTGAGACCTTTCTGATGAATTCTGAAATGTTGTCTACTTCGAAAGTTGCAGACATCAGTACATTACTAACTCTCTTGATCTTTGCATTGTATTTCTTCGCAAATTCCTCAAGCGATGGTGGCATCCTCCAGAATCCTACGATTACTTCGTTGGGAACGTATTTTATTCCTTTTTTATCGTACTCTTCTGGATATACCACCTTAGGTTCTGGCTTATGCTCTTCACCAACTTTAACGAACATAAATCCATCTTCAAAAGCCCTCTCGACAATCGGATCCTTCGACACCCTCTCAATGAAAATGAGCGTAACCTTACTCGTCTTCCCCAGCTCCTTAGTCGGACTTGTCTCAAAAGCAGCCATCTTTATATCTTCCTTCGCAAATATCAGCTTTCCGCCGTACTTTGCCGCGAATTTCTCAAGCGATGGTGGCATCTCTTTAAAGTAAACAATAACAACCTCTCTGAACTTAGGTATAAACCTAGGATCAGGCTTGTATTCCTTAGGCTTGATCTCGTCAATCCCTGGCTTCTTCGGCTCCGGCGGGTTTTTAGATGGTGGCTCGTTGATGATGACATCCGGCTTCTCTGGAATCTTGTCGAAGTTTGCCATTGCAACAGTCACTCCGCCAAGTATTAATAACGCTACTATGCCAAAACAGAGAAGCAAGCGCTTCACGCTGTCACCTCCATTTTCACTTATTGGTTAAATTCACCTTATATTTAAGAATTCTGACTGTTTCAACCCAGATTGAAGTAATCGAAAGGTTTTAAAGAGCTCTATTATACAAAAACGATCACCTTTTTAACACGACCTCCTCAGCTTTTAATAAGTCGTCCTGAGTAAACCAAACCTCACAAGTATCCTTACAAACGAGTATTCTACATATCGGTGAGCTCACATGGAATGTTACCTTTTCAAGTGGTATCAGTTTGCCGTCTTTCAGCAGATATAGATCACCGTGAGAGCTATTAAACCCCAAATCACCCCACTCAAAGCTGATGTCGAGTGTGTAGTCAGATCCGATGTTTTCCAAACCGAATTCATCGAGTTTTGCGAATATATGTGTAGGATGTGTGGTATACTGGACGTCTCCAATGGATTTGGAATAAATGTTAACGAGCCTTGAGGGGTTTACGTTCATGTAGTATATCCTGCTCTCTCCCCGCGAGTTTTTGCCTGTAAATTCGAGGTGTAAAGACCGAATTTTTCCATCAGACGCTTTTAAATGCAGCCACTCAAGGTTTGCTGTCGAATTTTGCAAATCTACGGAGCTCGTAACAGCAATCCACAGTGTAGATAACTTTACCTTTTTGAGTTCCGTTTGAATTGTGAATTCATAACTTTTATTTTCACTTCTCAAGTGCCAAATTGCGATTGTGGTTAGAAATAAAATAATGATACAAATACACAATACCACAATTACTCTCTTCATTGCACCTAAACCCTCGTAAAAAATAAAAAATTTAGTAGTCTACGTAAATATGCCAAGTGTGTTTTATTATGTGATACTCGTACCACCACCACACGGGCTTTTTGAATTTGCCTTCTGAGATTAAATCGAGCAAGTGATACTTGCCAGAGCTCGGCTGGTTAATTCTCACCGAGCTTCCCGGTTTCATACCGCCCGTGGTCGTCTGCACATCATTATTGTTAAACTGCATTTCCCATTTCGCAATTTCCATGTTCGTACTGCTCCGATCGAGTGTACTCACATCTGGCTGTGTGTAACTCCAGCTCCATGTAGCAGACACACTTTCCCCACCAGTTATTGATACAGTTATTGTCTGCTGTCCAGTATGACTTCCAAGTGGATCCCAGTCGTGCAATTGCGGATTACGAGTGGATACAGAGTAATCGTGCGTTGGATATCCCCTATCGTTTCTCCATTCGGAGTTGTATGCCTGATAACCTGGTTCCATGGCGAAGATATGTTTTACAGCGAACCAGTCGTAGGTAGATGAACCATCATTGACGAGCTGTCTAAGCTCAAAGTTGTTTGTAACTCCACCATAGGGGCTGACGTAGTAGTCTGCATCATTTCTGCCAATTTCAACCCAACTTGCCGATGCCTTTATTGAAGAACTTTTTTCAGATGATTCCAAGATGTTCTTGTTGTACCACTTTTGAGCTTTTTTATATATTATTTTCGCAGATTCTTTATCACCAGCAAATCCAAAGTACTGATTAATGACTCCGTTTTTGTCGATTTTAATTCCATAAGCTACGATTTTAGCTCCTTCCGGGACATCCGGAACTGCAAAAGCTACAACTTTTTCAGGATATCTGGATTTGACCTTATTTACAAAATTTTGTCTAATCTTCTCTATTTCGTCAATACTAATTCCTTTGCTGAAATCTCTGACTATGAACACGTAATTTTCTTTAATTTCGTTTATATCTAGCTTACTTCCGGTTGTAGCTGATTCATCTGCCATCGCTATAATTGCTGTTGTACTCCCTAAGGTCACTAATACCAATAGCAAAACGATTCCAGCCTTTACTTTCACCAAACCACCTCCTTTACTTAAAGATTAACCTTACTGATATATAGTAATTCTGACTACTTCAACCCAGATTGAAGTGATAGAAAGGTTTATAAGTGAATTTAATTGTATCAGAGATTTCTGAGTTCTGTAAAAGCCTGAAATTGTACCTCAATACAACTCTAACCGAAATCCCAACAACAA
>MTMT01000084.1 GCA_002010195.1 Archaeoglobus sp. JdFR-32 | reverse complement strand
TTTTTTGTGCTGTTCTTGGTACGACCGCTCAATTGTGTTGAAAAGCCAACTACACAACTCTGAAAAATTAAAAAGATCAACAAAACTTTTTATTCCCTTCACTTTAAACAAGTTCTATGCTTGACATCCTGAAGACCGATGCGAAAAAAGCGGTAGAATTAATGAAAAAACATGAATTTATCAGAATATTCACCCACTATGATGTTGACGGGATATCTTCTGCAGGAATACTCGGGTTATCGCTTTTAAGGGAGGGCAAGAAGTTTCACATAACATTCCTCAATGGATTGAACGATAAGAATCTGGATTATGATGGTGATGAACTCGTTGTTTTTATGGATATGGGGAGCGGTTATCCAGATATAGTGTCTGAGGTAAATGCGGATGTAGTTGTTGTGGATCATCACTTTCCGACAGGAAAGATCAACCCTAAGAAGAGGTTTGTGCATGTGAACCCCCATCTCGCAGGGATTGACGGATCATTTGAGCTATCTGCAAGTGGAACCGCGTATGTCGTGGCAAATCAGTTTCGAGACAATTCTGATTTGTGTGGAATAGCCTTAGCGGGGATTATTGGAGATAAACAAAAGATAAAGGGTGGAAATGCTGAAATAGTGAGAGAGGGTGTGGAAAGAGGATTTATCGAGGAGAAAAATGGAGTATCTCTTTATTCCGGAAAGTTGAGNGATGTATTGAAAATATCGGTTGAACCCTTCCTCGATTTCTATAGGAAGGAGGAGGAGCTTGACGAGTTTTTGTTGAGAACGGGAGTTGACGGGGACAAAGAGGTGGATGAGTTGGATGANGAGGAAATGAGGAGACTTTCCGATTCGATAGTGTTGAGAATACTCGAGAATGGTGGAAGCGAGGAGGTAATTCAAGAGATCGTCAGTAAAAGATTCATTCTCAAAAAGGAGCTTGTTAAAAATGCAATCATGATGAGTGACATAGTCAACTCATGCGGGAGAGTCTCCTCGTTCAGCATAGGACTCGGGATATGTATGAGGGATGAGAAGTATCTCGAGAAAGGAATTGAAATATGGAATAGGTTCCAGAAGGAGCTTCTCGATGAATTATACAAGAGAAGGGATGAAGTTAAAGCTGGAAGCTGTATTAGGTATCTCGTAATGGATAATGCACCAACAACGGGACCGATAGCAACTATATTCTCGAGATACCTGTTCAGTGATAGACCCTTTGTAGCTATCAACATAAAGAAGGATGTTGCAAAGGTCTCCTCCCGAACGACTATGAGGATGTCAGAGGTTGTTGATCTGGGTGAAATTATGGGAATTGTCGCACGAGCGGTTGGTGGTAGGGGAGGAGGACACAGGGTTGCAGCGGGAGCGAACATACCTCCTGATAGGGTTGAGGACTTCATAAGGGAGGTTGATAAACTGTGCTGTCAGGCTATGGGAGAATAAGGATAAAAACTGAGTTTGCAGAGATTCTTGCTAAGGCTCTTCAACCCGATGATATTGGCTGGGCTAAAGCGGTTTGTGAGAAGGATGCCTTAGTCCTTGAAGTTAACACACCGAAACTCGGGGCTATGATAAATGCATTCGATGATTTCTTCCTTAACTTAAAGGCAGTTTTAAGTGTTCTGGAGCTGGATGAGTTAAAAGNCTGGAGAAATTTGAAATACGGAGGTCAGAGGTGAGTGGCTTGAAGAGTTATTTTTACTGTGAAGTTTGCGGAGAGGAGACTGAACACACGGTCGTGAGTGAAAGAAGACACCTGTACAGGTGTGTAGTGTGTGGGAATCATGAAGCATTCCCTCCTGAGAAGGAGATCATGTGCAGAGCTATAATAAGTCATGAGGGTGAGTCTGAGAGAGGTATTGTAAGACTCAGGTCTGGTGAGGTGGTAGAGAAAGGAGAGGAAATGGTTGTAGAGACGGAGTCTGGATTCAGGATAGGTGAGGTAACATCTTTGGAGCTAAGGGGTGGGGCGAGATCTGAGATTGGAGAAGCGGAGAACATCTCTACTGTGTGGTTGAGAGACATAGGCGAGGTTGCTGTAAAATTTAGCCTTCACAAGAGAGCTATAACTACTCCTATCACGATATACATGCCGGGTGAATCCAGGATAAGGATTGGAGAGGATATAGAGGTAGAAGGGAAGATTTTTAAGATCACTAAAATAAAAACAAGGGACGGGAAGGTCGTCGATAGGGATAGGGACGAGGTTGTAGCGAAGGATGTGAAGAGAGTTTACGCAATGTTTGAGAGAAAAGTAAGGAAAGGTAAGTAAAATCCATAACTATGTTAGGGTCGAGGGGGATGGGAAAAATAAGGATGGGAAAAGCAAAGTCCAAGATAAGGCTAAGGGATTTCGTAAAAGCGAAGGGATGTTTCTTTTCCGTTGTAGGCTATAGGAATGAAGATAGAATAAAGTGCTTTTTAAGATACATACCTTCTGATAAAGGAGATAGGGTCAAAAGTGGATTGAAGTACCTAAAACTCGATCACAATTCTGCAGTAAAGGTTGCGGAGAAGTTCGATCTTTTCTACAACTCGGAGAGAGGAATATTCTTTGTCCCTTATGATTTCGTTGAGGAGATTTACAAACCAGAGGAGAGGGTTGGAGAGTTAAATGATGAGGAGGTTGAAAAAATCCTTAAATTCTTTGAAAACATCCCGAAGAGCAAAATGGGGGTTACCGGTTCGAGATTGATTGGTCTGAAGGGAGAGGAGAGTGATGTGGATTTCGTTATGTATGGTAGGTACTGGTTTTTGGGACAGAGACAGATTAGGAACGGGATAGAAAGTGGAAAACTCTCGGAGCCGGACGAAGATATTTGGGACTTCATATTCAATAAAAGGAAAGTAAACATCCCATACGACATTTTTGTCGCTCATGAGAGGAGAAAATTTCACAGAGCGGTTATTGGTGGGACTTACTTTGATTTGCTGTATGTACGAGATTACGATGAACTGGATAGACAAATACCAGAGGATATCGGGGTAAAAATTGGCAAGACAACCATTACAGCAAAGGTCGTAGATGATAGATACTCGTTTGACTATCCTGCATGTTACTACATCGATCATCCAGACATAAGGGCAATTCTCTCGTTCACGCACACCTATGTTGGGCAGGGGAGGAAAGGAGAACTGATAGAAGCGAAAGGTTTTGTAGAGGAGATAGAAGGGGATAGGTATTTAATCGTTGGAACATCGAGAGAGGTGAGGGATGAGTACATAGTGTCCCTCACATTCCTCGAGAAAGCATCTCTGCTCAAGGAGTTTGAGGTGTGGAAAGAGGTGGTTGCTTGATAGCAGTTTTATCTGGAGGAACAGGAACACCTAAGCTACTGTGGGGAATGAAGGAGGTATTTTCGAAATTCTTTGTTGTTGTTAATACCGCGGAGGATATATGGGTCTCCGGGAACAGGATATCTCCTGATATAGATTCGGTGATCTATGCCCTCTCTGACATCATAGATACCGAGAAGTGGTGGGGAATGAGGGATGACACATTCATAACCCACAATATGCTGAAAGACCTCGGATTCGATGAGAGGATGATGGTTGGAGATAGGGATAGGGCGGTACACATAATAAGAAGTGAGTTTTTGAGGGGAGGGGACAGCTTACTCACCGCGACAAAAAAGTTGAAGAGCATGTTTGGTATAAAGCAGGATGTTTTTCCGATGTGTAATGAGGATGTATCAACATTTGTTGCCACAGATAGGGGAAAAATGCACTTTCAGGAATTCTGGGTTGTGAATAGGGGTGAGCCTGAGGTTATGGGAATCGATTTCAGAGGTATTGATAAGGCGAGAATGCCTGATGAGGTTGAAAAATCGTTAAAAAAATCAAAAATTGTTTTAATAGGTCCAAGCAATCCTGTAACAAGTATTGGACCGATTTTAGCCGTTAAAGGATACAAAGAAATCCTGAGAGATAAAAAGGTTGTAGCAATCTCACCCATTATCGGAAGAAGCCCGGTTAGCGGACCTGCAGGAAAGTTTATGGCATCTCTTGGATTTGAGGTGTCTCCGAGAGGTGTGGCGGACATCTATGGCGACATCCTTGATGTTTTAGTTGTGGATGAGAGGGATGAGGACTATGAGATAGATTCCGTTGAAATCCTTAAAGCAAACACTCTGATGAGGGATAAGGATTCTGCTATAAAGTTGAGCGAGTTCATTCTTGACCATGTTTGACGGGTAGTTAGTACATCTCCTCTACAAGTTTTCTTAGCTCCATTCCCACGATCTCGATCTCCTCCTTTGACAGTCTTTTGGTAATCTGTTTATCTGGGCATATGTCATCAACAACGATTTCATCCTTTGAGTCGAGCACAAGGGGGTAGATTCTACATCCTCTGGGTCTGAAGGGATATATCTTACATTTATTATCTTCGAGAAAGAAGCACTTCCCATCTACATTTCTCAGCTGTTTTATGATCTTCTTTTTCTCTTTTTTCTCTCTATCCATCACACTTTTTAAAACTTCTACAACGAATTCTTCAGTTTTATATCCGAGTTTCTTTATCCTGTCGATGTCTATTTCTGTTAGGGGCATTTCAGTGTTGTAACAGCATTTTCCACAGAATTTTCCGTTGGTGTAGCAATTTGCTTTGACTTCTATCTCTGCGGACATGCTATCCGCTTGATTTGCTCGATCTCCTCAACTCTTGCAGGTACTCATCAACTTTCATTCCTCTGTTTCTTGCGATTTTTCTCAGAATGTCCATGGTTTTTGTGGAGTACTGTATTGCTTTTTTCTTTCTGAGTGCGACATCTCTTGGCAGGATTTCAAGAGCGAGCTTTCTCAGTATGTACTTTCTAATCACTTCTCCGTTCTCCTTTCTTATTTTCAGGTTTGCAGGAATGTTGATTGCCATCTCTATTATATCCCACTGGAGGTACGGAGTATGGATTCTCATTTCAAGAGTGTATGCGATTTTGTTATCCCTAACTAAGTTATCTCTGCCGATATTTCGGATGTCTTGAAGCAGAGCACTTCTCAACTCTGATTCATCCATGCTGATGTATCTCATATATCCTCCAAAAAGCTCATCCGCTCCCTGCCCAAAAACAACCTCTCTATATCCTATTTCGCTTGCAAACCTCATCAGGAGAAAAATCGGAATTGCTATCGAAACCTGAATCGGATTGGTGGTCTCGATAGCCCTCAGAACATCAGGTAGCACCTCCTCTACATCTTCAACTCCAAACTTATTTATCTCCACATTTTTTCCGATAGCTTTTCCACTCTTCTCCAACCACTCTTGTTCTTTTGGATTTGCGGTAACGGAAATCAACTCGAGGTCGTATATCTTGGCAAGTACGGATGAATCGAGTCCACCGGAATAGGCAACACACCCTCTCGCTTTATAGCTTTCGAGCCTTTTGATGATGAACTCCTTCAAGTAGTCTTCGTCGCGGTTTGCCCCATCCCCATCATGGTTGTGAATCTCGAAAACATTTTCAAAGCTAAAAACCCTCCTCTCAAGGACATCTCCGTTGTAATCGAGTTTTATTACTTCTCCCGGATTTAACTCTACCGGAAATTCCAGAACATCTCTGAAAGATGAGATCGATACATTTTCCGGATCNTAATACAGAGGTCTTCCTCCGAGAACATCTCTTGAAATAAGGATGTGAGACGGACGAATCGCAACTATGGAGTAGAAGTCCCTAATTNTCAGAGGTAGTGAATCCGCATGGCTTAGATTAACATCTCCGCTAAAGTCCATGAAAATATTCCCTTTGTGGATTGAAGGATACCTTGATGATCCGTATATCCGTCTTACTTTACCCCTCTCCATCTCTGAGATTACATAAATTGACATTTTCAAATCAATGGACTGCAATGACTAAAAACTTTTTGATGATCGCTTGAGGGTGTAGCAATGAAACAGATAAGAGCAATGAATTGAGTGAGATGTGTGTCGAGTGGTATGGGGAAAAATACCTGGGGGAAATACAACATTAAAAATTTATAATCTGTGAAATTAAAGGTTTTTGAATGGATGCCAATGAGTTCTTCTGTCCGAAGTGCAAAAGGATAAAAAGCAGGTGCATATGCGGAAAAAAGAGAATCAAGGATAGAAACATGGAGTTATTAAGAGATCTTAGCAGGGAAGAGTATGAGTTTCTGGTACCGTTTTTTGACACCGACGATGAGGTTGTGGATTTCAGAGTAATCCCTTCGATAAATCCGGAGCCGAATGTCGAGTTGGATGAAATTAGGATTTCCTCTACGATCAAGTCATCCTTAAGGGAAAAGGGAATAAATAAGCTTTATGAATTTCAAAAACTTGCTATAGAATCTCTACTCTCTGGAAAAAATGTAGTTGTAACCGCACCAACCGGTTTTGGAAAAACAGAAGCGTTCGTAGTTCCTATGATTGAAATGCTCAGGAAAGAAGGGAAGGGAATTGTGATGTATCCAACAAAGGCTCTTGCAAGAGATCAGGAGCTGAAAATTAAGTTTTACTGTGGTAAAAGCGGACTTAAGGCTGTGAGGTTCGATGGCGACTCAACCAGAAAGGAAAGAGACTTGGTGTTTAGCGGGGAGTGTGATGTTGTACTCACAAATCCAGACATGGTTGATTACCACCTGAGAAACCCAGATTTTCAGAAGTTCCTCAGCGAAACTATCTTCGTTGCGGTGGATGAGCTCCATTACTACACAGGTTTTCTTGGAGCGAATTTGTACTATATATTCAGAAGGATGAGCGGTTTTAGCGATTTTCAAATATCTTGTAGTTCCGCAACAATATCCAATGCTAAGGAGTTTTGTGAGGTTATTTTTGAAAAGGAGTTCGAATGGATCAATGCATTTCACAGAAAAGGGAGCGGATACATTGTTATGCTCTATACATCCAATCCCTACAACACGGTTCCATACATCTTGAAGAAAATTTGTAATGAAAACAGAAAAATTCTCATTTTTGGAAACTCATACAAGTCTGTTGAGCATCTTGCATATTCTCTACGTAGCAATGGGGTAAGAGCATACATCCACAAGGCGGGACTGAGAAAAGATGTTAGGAGGAAGGTGGAGGAAGATTTCAGAGAAGGAAGGGTGAATGTGGTTGTGTCCACCTCAACACTTGAGTTGGGAGTGGACATAGGAGATGTGGATGTGGTGGTATCCGAGCTTGTTAGTTTTCCTCAGTTTGTTCAGAGGATAGGCAGAGCGGGAAGGAAGGGNCAGAGATCAGTGGGTGTTGTGTTGCTGAGAGAGGATGACTCCATATCGAATTACTATCGTCTCAATCCATCAGAGTTTTACGACAGCGAGAACTTCGGATACGTGGAGAAGGAAAATGAGGATGTTGCAAGATATCACCTCATCTCGATGGTACTTGAGGGCAGTTTAAAGACTGAAGCTTTAACATCTTTTGAGGGAAGGGTGCTGGAAGACTGTATGGCTAAGGGTCTATTGAAGGCTNTCGAAGACAAAGGTTCTGTAAGAATGTACCNCACAAGAAAGGGATACGATCTGCTTAGAAAATTCAACATAAGGGGTGCGGGAGAGCCTATTAGAATGTACTTGGATGGAAAATTTGTTGGGGAGAGAAACCTTCCGATGGCACTAAAAGAAATGCACCCCGGAGCAATACTGATACACAATGGGGAAAAGTTGAGGTGTATTGAACTCGACATGAGGAGGAGAAAAGCAACTCTTGAGCGTTATTACGGAAGCGAATCAACTCAACCGTTGTATGTTTCAATTCCAGTGGTAAAGGAGGTGATTGATAGNATAGACTCACCTCTGAAATCTATATTCTGCGAACTTGAGATAACCATGGTGGTTCATGGATTCGTTGAGAAATCTGTTGAGGTGAGGGGGAGAAGAGAGGTTTATCTGGACGAACCGTTGACCTGGGAATTCACAACAAAGGGATTTCTGTTCTCCGCTCCGTTTCCAGAACCTCTTGATTATGAGAATTATTTCGCAGGGAGTTTTCATGCCCTCGAGCACATATTGATTGAGGCAAGCAATGGNATCACGGGTGGCGGAAGCTCTCAGATGGGTGGAATCTCTACTCCCGAAGGCGACATCTTCATATACGATGCGTGTAGCGGAGGAAACGGTCTGAGCAGACTCCTTCATAAGAGGATGGAGAAAGCATTGAGAATATCCCTTGATGTGCTGAGAAACTGCAGATGTAGGAGAATTGATGGCTGTCCTGGGTGCACATATAGCTATCAGTGCGGAAACAACAACAAACCTCTTAACAGGATAGGTGCAATTAAGATCATAGAGAAAATACTGGAAGGNGACTCGAGAAAAATCGATCTTGGGAAGTTCAGGGAGCCATCGGATTTCGCGTTCTTTCCTTAGTTTGGTGGCTCGTGAACACACCCATGAACAAAATGATTATTAATTCCACGAGCAGAGCTAATATAGGATATGCGGAGCACAGAGAATAACCTCCGGGTAAGAAGGGTTGAGTTGAGAGACAAAAACGCATTTCTTGAGCTGTATAAGGAGTGCTATAAAGGTCTTGAAGAGTACGCATATACNAGAAACAGAGAAATCAGAAGCTATTTTAGGTGGCTTCTCTCGAGAGATAGTGAAGGATTCTTGATCGTGGAACTGCTTTCAGACTCTCGACCCATCGGTTTTATCATGGTTGACACCAACTGGTTCAGCCCATTTGAGCTCGAGAAGGTAGGAGAGATACATGAGGTGTTCGTCTTACCGGAGTACAGAAACAGAGGGGTAGGGAAGATGCTCATGGAGAAGGGGTTGGAATATGCGGTTAAGAAAAATAGAAAGGTTGCGGAACTGTGGGTGGGTAGTAAGAACCACTCAGCAAAGAAATTCTACAAAAAATTGGGTTTTGAGGAGAAAAATGGCTTTGGAAAGTGGATAAGGATGAGAAAAAAGATTGTATGATGGCGGTACAGATCAATCAAAGTCTCCCGCTTCACTTCCGATTATGTAAATGAGGTATGAGGTTCTCCCTGAGAACACCGCGTAAAGAGGGAGTAAAAATGCGGTTATTATCCATCCTATGAACGGTATCTCTGAGAAGGCAAACATTATCAAAGAGAGAACCCACAGAATTAGTATCCACACGATGTAACTCCCCCATCCTACTCTGCTTATGATGTTGAGTATTCTCCTGAACTCGAACGCGTTGGAAAATCTACCTGTATATACCATGTGCGTAACTCCCATGACCGCTATAACTGCAATTAGAAGGGATAGCACGATTCCAAGGATGAAGAATGGTGTTGCGATGATTCCGGATAAATAGCTCATACCCGCACCCATTAGAATCAGGGCAATCGGTATCAGGAAGTATACTACTATCGTGACTATGATCTTCAGCCCATCTATAAACATTCCTCCGTAGTCTTGGAGTTCTGGAGGATCTCTTCTGCCAGATTTGATTATTCTTGCATAATACCCAGTTATTATTATGTTTACGATAGGGATTATTCCTATTACCACGAGTATCAGTAATTTGGATGTATCCTCAAGTAAC
>MTMT01000086.1 GCA_002010195.1 Archaeoglobus sp. JdFR-32 | reverse complement strand
GGAGGAGATAGCAGTCATTTGATTGAAATCTCCCCTGAAGAGCTTTTAAAGGTGGGAAATAGAGCAAAAATTAGGAAGTAGAGCTCATGATAATCATTTTAATTTGAAAAACCTTTTCAATACAATTTACCCTATCAATAAAAGCTGGCGGAATATGCTGGGTCTGAATCAGGATCATACCCCACTCCTCCGCCTCTCTCCTCTTGCCCAGGCATCCGAAACCAGCAATCAATCTTCATTTTTTAAAAAGTTTTTCGAAATTCAATGATAATCATAGCTTGTTTCCAAACATTTAATTTTTATCGGGCTAATTAGTGCTATGAAGTATGTTTATGCTCAGACGGTTCTAACTGAGGAGAAATTGAATGAATTACGGCAAAAAACAGGATTAAATACGAGAAGAGCATTAATTAGGGCGATAGAGCACTATCTTGAATGCCCCTTTAGGGAACTGGATATTGCAAAAGAGTTGGTGGAAAAAAATCTGGAGGAAATAAAAAAATTAAGGGACAGAATACAGGATTGAGAATCGATTACAGAATTAGTTTTTCTGGATTCCCCGGTTGTTTGGAGATGTGAAATCCGCATATNGGACAACTATAACCGGAAATTGTGGTCTGATAAATTCCCTCTTCAACCTGCATTTTACAGTTAGGACATGTGACAATCATTTTCTTCCCTCCCGAATGCTGTGACATACTAAATAATGATTTATAGCCTTCATGAGCGCATCTTTGGTTGAGTTTTCACCGGTTTTTCTTTTCAGAAGTAGAAGTGTCCTCTCATCCATCACCGTTTGGCAGTGAATTAATCTTTCCATGCAGTATTGATTACCGGGATTATTAATATAGCTTACTAAATATACAATGATTAGGAAAAAAATTTTTACAGCATAGGAATAGGTAAAAAAAATTTCACTTAAAATATTATTTGATTATCTACTCTATGCTCTAACTTTTTTTAAAAGAGAGAGAACAGCAGTTCTTATCACCTTTTTCTCATCATCTAAGAGCCTCGTTAGTTCGTGAAATACACTCTTTATCCTGTTCAACGGGAGGTTCTCTACAGATATCAGTCTTACGAACCAAGATTCATCTTTTAAGCCGTGAATAAGTGCGTCCTTTTTACCAAGTTTTGACAGTATCGTGATCGCTATTTCCCTCTCGCAATAATCTCCCTCCTTTGCAATTTTCTGCAAAATTTCTCCCTCATCATCTACTTGAGATAGTATTTCTGCAATCTGAAGGGAGTTATCGTCGAAATTTTTAATCATGTTCACCATAGTTCTAACCGAGACATCTTTCATCTCACGAAAGACCTCGATTATGTTTTTCCCGTCCAAGTTCTTTGAAATAACGACTTTGAGAATTCCGGGAATCAATCTCTCTCCAGATTCTATTATAGCTCTTGCAGTCCAGTATCTTAACTCCCAGTTTTTGCTGTTTAGTGCGTTGATTATCTCCGGTATGGCTGACTCTCCGAGTTCTGAGAGAGCCAGCATTGCGTAGATTCTCACTCTATGGCTTTTATCCCTTAAAGCATTGATGAGGTATCTTATCGACTTCTCCTTCAAGATTAGACTCAGTGCGGTAATTACTGCGATCCTGACATTTTCATTGTCCTCTGAAAGAGAGTTGAGGAGGTGATTAATCGCACTCTCTCCGAGTTCGAGAAAAACAAGAATAGCTCCCTCGATTTCTTCTTTTCCTCCGTATTTTATAAAGGTTAGAAGGTCTGGAAGAAGTAGTTCACCATAGCTGGCGATTTTTCTTGCTGATTCTTTTTTTACCTCATCGTCCATGGACTTAAGTCCCTCAAAAAGGTCTTTAAACTCCTCGAAAAACTCTGAATTTTTGATTTTTTCGTAGTCTCCTCTTANGAGTTCATCCATTCCAGGTTGTGATTAATTTTTAAGATACTAAAAACTTTTCAATAAATCTAAAATGATGGAGTTATGAAATAAAGGAAGTCACCCTGTTAAGAACATCATTGGTTGCATGACTATCACCAGAATATCTTTAAATATTCTCTGGCTGATTAGGGTTGGTGAGTTTATGGGATGTGGTGGTAAGGTTCATTGGCTACCCTATTCCAAATCATCATTCGAGAAAGCGAAAAGAGAAGATAAACCCGTTTTAATAGATGTTTCAGCCAAGTGGTGTCATTGGTGTCGTGTGATGGATGAGGAGTCGTACTCCGATGACGAAATAGCGGAATTCCTTAACAGAAATTTCGTTTGCATAAGGGTTGACAGGGATGAGTTACCTAACATCGATAGGATGTATCAGGAGGTGGTGTCCTCTCTCACTGGAGAGAGAGGATGGCCTTTAACCGTTTTCACGACTCCTGAAGGAAAGGTGTTTTACGGGGGAACTTACTTTCCGAGGGAGGAGAGATTCGGAAAACCACCCTTTTTGACGGTTCTTAAGGCGGTTTACAACTCATACAAGGAGGATAGGGAGAAAACAATNACTTTGGCTGAGGAGGTTATGGAGGCTATGGAGAAACTCAAAGGAAAAGACATCTCCGAGATCGAACTCGGAGGCGATATTATCCGAAATGGTGTGAACTCAATACTATCAATCTGCGACCCCGTTTACGGTGGTTTCGGTTTCGTGCAAAAGTTCCCCATGCCATCGGCAATAAGACTTTTGCTTAATGTTAAAACAACTTACAATGATTCGATAAAATTTGCAGATCAAACACTTGAGGAGATGTATGCTGGAGGCATTCATGACCACATCTTTGGGGGTTTTTTCAGATATACTGTTGACAGGGAGTGGAGCACCCCTCATTTCGAGAAAATATTGTATGATAATGCTGAAATCCTGATAGATTATGTTCTTGCCTACAGGACTTTTAACAGGATGATCTATAAGAAGACAGCAGAGGACATCTTGAATTTCGTCAATACTTTCCTAAAAACAGACTTAGGATATTTCACATCCATATCTGCGGACTTCAAAGGGAAAGTGGGTGGTTTTTACACATTCTTGTTTGAGGAGCTAAAGGAGTCTCTGGATGAAATGGAGTTGAAAGCATTTATGCATTTCTACGGTGTCGGAAGGAGGGGAAACCTTCAAAGCTTACACGGTATGGAACTTAAGGGCAGAAATCATCTTCGGATTGAGGCCAGCTTGGAGAGTGTTGCAGAGACCATGGGACTAACCGTTGAAGATCTGGAGAGGATACTTGAGTCTGGCAGGGATAAACTTGCAAAAATGAGGATGGAGGAGTACGATAGACTGGATATTGATAGGAGTGTTTACACCTCGTACACCTCACTGTTCATCTTAGCGAAGATGTACTATTCAGTACTTTTTGATGAAACTATGCTATCTGAATGTGAGAAAGAGTTGAATGCCCTTCGTAGGGGGAGATTTGGAGATGTGGTGTACAGAAAAGATGAGGTTGAGGGATTGTTGGAAGACTACTCTTTCTTAGCCACATCTCTGATATGTTGCTATAACGCAACTCTGAACGATGTGTATCTCCACATAGCGGAGGAAGTTGTAGATCTGGCACTTAAGGAATTCTACAGGGATGGGAATCTTGTTGAGAAGGAGGGTTTTGTCTCCATAAACGATCTCAACCACAGATCACCCGTTTCACAGATGGTTGAAAACTTGGTATCTCTCGGAGTGGTTCTTGATTCAAAATATTTGGACATTGCNGGGGGAATCTTGAAGAAATATGCTGGTTTGAAGCATGGTTTGTTTAACTCAGGATATCTGCTATCCCTTCAGAGTTACTTAGCTCCTGTGATTATCGAAGGAGATAGGAAAATGCTCATCGATTTCCGAAAATACATAAACCACAATGTCTTTTTTAAGGAAGGAGAGGAATCCATCTGCATAGGAACGAGGTGCATGAAACCATCTTTGGAGGGTATGCACAGAATCCTAAGAGATGTGCTGAACATAGGTGCACTGGGTTAGCTTGAGGGATTGGTTTCAAAATTTTAATGGAATTAAGAANACTTTAGAAAAATAGATTCAGAGTAAGTTAGCTTTTTCTGCCCCATTCTTCGATGAAACAGATCTCATCTATGCTCTTTCTTGTCTCTTTTTCTTTATCATCATCTGAGTATCCAATAGGCAGGATGACTTCCAGTCTGTATTCTGAGGGAACATTGAGGAAGCATCTGATTTCATCAAGGTTTGGTGGGGTGTATGTGACGGTTGAGAGCCCCTTTTCCTCCAAAGCCAGAAGAAGGTAGCCGATCATTAACCATGTGGATTGTATGAAGTATCTTGATTTTTTATGTGAGAAAATCAGGAGCAAGACCGGAGCGGAATCCAAGAATTCCTTTTTCCATGTAATATTTTTAACTTTAAGCCAGTCTCTCAAGGAATCTTTAATCTTTTCGTGAAACTTCTTCTCCCCTCTTTCGCATATCTCTCTGATGGCTGATTTTTCGGAGTGCTTGGTTATGATAAGGAATTTCCATGGTTGAGAATTCATGCCGGATGGGGCCTCTTTTGCAGTTTCTATGCAGTATATAACATCTTCGATATTAACATCCTTGTTCTTGAACTTTCTTACGGTTTTCCTCTTTTTTGCAAGTTCAAAGATGTTCGACAATCGCAATCACCTCATATTCTTTATGTACTCTACCATTGACTCGAAGACACTCTTACCGTCTCCGTATTCTCCGTTCTCATGCGGGTAGTCGAAGTGATGCCAGTTGTAGAGCACTCTCTCGGGGTGGGGCATCAATCCAAAAACATTTCCTGTAGCATTGCATATTCCTGCTATGTTGTATATGCTCCCGTTTGGATTCCAAGGATATCCTGCGTATTCTCCTTTATCATTTACATATCTGAAGACTATCTGATCGTTCTCCACAAGTCGCTCGATGTACAGTTCTTCCATTCCAGCAGGAAATACGACCTTCCCTTCCGCATGTGCTACCGGGAGTACAACTATATCCTTGACTTTCCTCGTGAAAATGCACTTCCCTTTATTTTCGTGCTTTAGTATGCTCAGCCTGCATTCGAATTTATTGGAGTTGTTTATGGCAAGAACCATCTCTGGTCTGTCTGAGATTGGTTTATCCTCATCCATCCCCGGAAGTGCACCGATTTCAACAAGAATCTGGAAACCGTTACAGATTCCGAGAACAGGAAACTCGGATCTTATGAACTCCTCTATATCCTTCCTCAGTACACTCTTAACTCTCGCAGAGAATATCGCTCCCGCTCGGACATAGTCTCCCGCGGAAAAACCTCCGGGAAATACGATACCTGTGTAGTCTTTCAGCCTTCTCTTCTCACTCTCCTTTATCATATCGCTGTAAAGCTGTTTAAGGTGAATTGCTTCCGCAAAGGCACCACACTCTCTTAAAGCCCTTACAGTTTCATCTTCACAGTTTGTACCTTCAATTCTTAAAACCGCAACTCTCGGTTCCATAATCTTCACCTCATGATATGTATCTTGAGAGACCACTCCTCCACAGCTCATCGACCTCGTGGATCTCAAGTTCGAATTGCACACCCTTGTCGTTGAAGGAAAGTGAACTCTTGGCAACCACTCCGATTTCGAATGCGGAACAGGCTCTCGTCCGTAAGAAGGAGATGTAGTCCTGTGCATCCTCTTCGCTAACTTCCACTACCCATCTTGTGTTGGATTCAGAGAATAGCTTAACGAATGGTGGATATTCGATCCCCCTTAAGTCTATCTCCGCTCCGAGCTTGCCACCGATTCCCATCTCCGCGATTGCTACAGCCAGACCACCCTCGGAAATATCGTGACAGGAGTACACATTGAAGCTCTTAAATGATTCAATCATTGCCTTGCTGTACCTCATCAGTCTGTCTGGATCGGTTTTTGGAACATTGGATGAAGGTTGAGATGTAACAACAGAATAGACGCTTCCTCCGAACTCGGGTTTTGTCTCACCTACAAGAACGAGTACATTCCCCTTCCTTTTGAGGTATGAGGTTATGGCATTTCTGACATCCTCTATCATCCCAACTCCGAGGAGAGTTGGGGTTGGTGGGACTGAGGCGTAGGGTGTCTCATTGTAAAAACTAACATTACCGCTCACGCATGGTAGTCCAATCCTCTTAGCCATCCAGCCAATAGCCTTTACACTCTCAACGAATTCTCCCATTCGTAAGGGCTTCTCCGGATTTCCAAAGTTCAGGCAATCCACAAACGAGTGAGGTATGGAGTTTACCGCAATCAAGTTTCTTATCATTTCATCAAATGAGCTTGCGGATCCCCAGAACGGGTCAATTTTCGTCATCCACGGATTTACATCGGATGTAATCGCCAAACCCCTCCAAGATTTTGTTGGTTTAATAATTGCAGAATCTCCGTGAGTTTCGTAGTTTATCATTCCTTGTAGTGGTCTCAAAACGGTGTTTCCTCTTACTTGGTGGTCGTACTGTCTTATAGCCCATTCTTTGCTTGCGACATTTGGATGACTGATGATCTTTTTGAAGACTTCCAGATAGTCCTTGGGGGCCTTGACTTCTCTATCCTTGGCGACATCGTACTTCTCCACTGAATAGGGTCTGCAGTACTCCACACCGGATGTTACGAACTCTATGTCCATATCGTATACCTTGAAATCGTTGTAGTAGACCTCGAGGGTTTTATCCTCTTTTACTTCCCCTATGACTGTCGCAATTACATCCCATTTATCAAAAACATACAACACATCGTCAACCTTATCCGGCTTAACTGTTACGAGCATCCTTTCTTGGCTTTCAGAAACCCAGATCTCCCATGGTGCCATGTTAGGCTCTTTTAAGNGAACTCTGTCGAGGTACACTNTCGCTCCGTATCCCGCTGATAAAGCCATCTCTCCAACTGCACAACTCAACCCACCACCACCAAGGTCTTTCATTCCGGTTATCAGCTTCTTTTCGACTATCTCTAAACATGCATGTATTAACGGCTCCTTAATTATTGGATTTCCGAGTTGCACAGCCCCTCTCGATTCCTCTTCGCTCGTCTCTTTCAGCTCCGCGGAAGCGAATGTTACTCCGTGGATACCATCTCTCCCGGTAAGTCCTCCTGCGAGAATGAAGACATCTCCCGCTCCACCCGCTCTGCTCCGCACTATGTCGCTTTTCTTGNCGATTCCTATGCAACCGACATTAACCAAGCAGTTGGTTAGGTATCCATCATCGAAGAATATCATTCCAGCAACTGTTGGAATTCCAACTCTGTTTCCGTAGTCTCTAATTCCCGCAACGACCCCCGATAAAAGGTATGCAGGATGCTTAGTCCCTCTCGGTATTTTCTCATATTCTGTGTCTGGGTTACCGAANAACAGCGGGTCTATTAATGCAACGGGCTGGGCACCCATGCAAACAACATCTCTCAGAATTCCACCGATTCCGGTAGCGGAACCACCGTATGGCTCTATTGCAGAGGGGTGGTTGTGGGATTCGAATGCGATAACATACGCATACTCCTCATCGAACTCAACAACTCCTGCATCCTCTTTTATTGCGGAAATAACATAGTCTGTTTCGAGATTGAAAATGAACTGTTTTAGATAGTATTTTGAGCTTTTGTAACAACAATGCTCACTCCAAGCCTGACCGAGAGCTTGGAGCTCGATATCGTATGGGTTTCTACCCTTTTTTTTAAAGTATTCCTTAATTCTTCTCATTTCATCAACATTCAAAGCAAGACCGAGTTCGTCACTGATTTTTTGAAGAGTCTCATCGTCGCTCGACAGGATGTCTATCTGGTAGAGTGGAAAATCCACATCTACTTTTCGAAACACATTCATTTTACACACCCTCAGGAGATCCAGTTAATTCGATATCTTTGGATTACCGGGTTTGCAAGGAGCTTCTCACACATTTGTTTAATTTCCTCCTCCGCCTTCTCTCTACTTTCCGCGGATAGCTCTATTCTAAAGACTTTAATTGAAGAAACGCTTTTGACATTGTCAAAACCGAGGAGTTTAAGTGCTTTCTTTGTAGATTCTCCCTCAGGGTCTGCAACCCCCTCTTTTAATTCGATATAAACATCTGCTATCATATTCTCAACTCCTCTGATTTAGTATAAAATAATTTTGAGGTTTGTTGGTGGGGCTTAGCTTGGGTGTGGTGTGGGGGTAGGAGTCCGGTAAAAAGCTTTAAAAACACATTTGAAATCTCATAATTCATGAGTTTAGCGGAATTATCGGAGGACACGATCTCAAAACTCAGGCTAATCAAAAGAAATCTTGTGGAAGTTGTTACGGAGGAAGAACTCGTTGAGTTAATTGAAACTAAAAAGCCGAGAGCTTATGTTGGATATGAGCCGAGCGGGGAGATTCATCTCGGGCATTTGATGACTGTAAACAAGCTGATGGATCTCCAGAAATCGGGGGTAGATGTTGTCGTTCTGCTCGCGGATGTTCATGCATACCTGAATGAGAAGGGCGACTTCAACGAGATAAAGGAGATAGCGGAATACAACAAAAGAGCATTCATAGCTCTCGGACTTGATGAGACTAAGGCAGAATTTGTTCTTGGAAGCAAATTCCAGCTCGAGAGAGAGTATGTCCTCGACATTCATAGGCTTGCAAGGATAACAACACTGAACAGAGCGAGAAGAAGCATGGATGAGGTAAGCAGGAGGAAAGAAGACCCAATGGTTTCTCAGATGGTTTATCCTCTAATGCAGGCTTTGGACATCGTTCACTTGAGAGTAGACATCGCTGTTGGAGGCATCGATCAGAGAAAAATACACATGCTGGCAAGGGAAAACCTCCCGAGAATCGGATACTACTCCCCAGTATGCCTCCATACACCAATTCTTCTCGGACTCGATGGAGAGAAAATGAGTTCTTCCAGGGGGAACTACATTTCCGTTGCAGATGATAAAGAAGAGGTAGAAAGAAAGATAAGAAAAGCATATTGTCCGGAGAAGAAGGTAGAGGACAATCCAATAATTCAGATAGCCAAATATCATGTTTTTCCGAGGTTTGAGAAAGTTGTAGTGGAGAGACCGGCAAAATTTGGTGGGGATGTGGAGTATTCGAGCTATGATGACCTTGAGAGAGATTATGTGGATGGAAATCTCCATCCCATGGACTTAAAAATATCTATGGCAAATTATTTAAACAAACTCCTTGAAAATACAAGGAAGAAGTTGAAGTAAAGTTTATCGAGATGCTTGATTGACGAATTGATTTGTTGATTTGTTAAAAACAGAAGGAGAGGTGAATTACCTGAGCGAGGAGGAGGTAATCAGGGTAAGACTTCCAGACAGGAAGAAGAATGAGATGTTTGCAATAGTTGATACGATGCTGGGAGCGGGACACATAAAAGTGAGATGTGAAGATGGAGAGGAGAGATTAGCGAGGATTCCCGGAAAAATGAGGAAGAAGATATGGATAAGGGAAGGGGATATAGTCATAATAGTTCCGTGGTCTTTTCAGAACTCCAGAGCAGACATTGTCTGGAGGTACACGATTCCCCAAGTGGAATGGCTTGAAAAGAAGGGATACCTTAAATTCTGAATTCTG
>MTMT01000060.1 GCA_002010195.1 Archaeoglobus sp. JdFR-32 | reverse complement strand
CTCCTCCTCTCCCGAAGTCATTCCAATCGATATAACTGGCAGGTTTGATTTCTTAATGATATTCACTCTTATTGAGCCATCGTAAATTGCATTCCCACCGACAATATTTTTTCCTGCGATACTGCCCTCATACACTGCGGATGTCCATGTTGGTGTAAGGCAGTAGTTTCCGAAAACATCTTTTGCTTCCGCAATGTCTCCAGCACAGTAGATGCCTTTTCTCGTACTCTCCATTTTCTCATTAACCACAATCCCCTGTCTTACCTTCACTCCCTTTATTTCAGGCAGGTTGGGTCTAACTCCTGTTGATAAGACCGCAAAATCCACATTAAACTCATAATCCTCCGTGAAGACTGAAAGTTTGCTATCCTCTTCAAACCCTTCTACTCTGGAGCTCGTTCTTATTTTTATTCCCGATCTCTCAAATTCTTTTTTTATCATATCCGCAATTTCCCTTCCCACGAGTCCCGGAAGCACGCTTTCCATCATCTCTATAACTACNACATCCACTCCAAGTTTTTTAAGGGAATAAGCAAGCTCGAGTCCAACCGGACCCGCACCGATTATTGCAGATTTTTTAGAATGCTTTAAAACGCTTCTGATTCTATTCGCATCCGATAGATTGAGGAATGTGAAAATTCTGTCGCTCTCCACACCTTTAACAGGAGGTATGAATGGTTTTGAGCCCGTTGAAATTAGTAGCTTATCAAACTCTATCTCCTTACCGCTCTTCAAAACAACCCTGTCATCAACCTNCACAACCTCATCGTTAATAAATTCAACATTAAACCTTTCAAAGAAATCTCTACCGAAAATGTACAGTTTTGACTCATCTTCTCCTAAAAGATAATCTGCGAGAAAAACTGGTGTATATGGAGGCTTATTCTCCCTTGAAATTGCTATTATTCTCGATTTTCTGTCTTCTTCCCTTATTGATTGGATTGCACTCGCTCCAGCCCCTCCAACTCCCACGATGACGATATCCATGAAGAAAATATAATTTAAATTAGTTAAAGATTTTCCCTCGTGCGAGGATTCGGTGTGAGCATCACAAACAAAACTACTCACTCACAGCGAACAGCAACCCGTTCAAAACCGTTCTATATGGATACGAGAAAACGAGGTTGTCTTTGTAGTACTCGCAGAGGTATCTGTACTCCTCGTCCTCCATCATCAGTTTTTCGTTCAGTTCCCCGATTCCGCCACCTTTTTCATGGACACCCCTCGCAATCTCTATCCACCTTTCGGTTTTGTTTCTCACTTTCTCGATTGTCGGTTTGGAAAATCCGAAGTGGCAGTATGCGAACACCACGGGATTCAACTCCTCGATCACGGAGAAAGTCTTCATGACATCCTCTTTGCGGAGGGGAGGAATCGGAGATGTTAGGATCAATCTGTCTTTGAGGTACATCCCTATGCTTTCTCCTGATAAAAGAACACCAGAGCCTTCAAGATAAAAGGAGATGTGATGTACCGCATGTCCCGGTGTGTACACTATTCTCATGGTTTCCTCTCCCAGTTCAAACCTCTCACCATTGTCTACGGGGATAACTTTGCTCGCATCAATAGGATCTGGCTTTCCGTAGATATCTGCGACTTTTCCAAGAGCTTCCAAGCTGGATTTCCACAGCTTTTCAGGGTTCACTAAGTGTTTCACAGCCTTAGGGTGAGCTATAACCTTTGAATCAAATTCCTCCACGAGGATAGACACCGCTCCCGCGTGATCCACATGGACATGGGAAACCGCGATGTAATCTAATCCAACATCAAGACTTTTCAGTGATTTTACAACCTCATCCGCTACGCATGGGGGACCGGGATCTGAGAGAACGACTATTTCATCTTTCACGACAAAGCATGAGAGGAAGTTCTCCATTCCGTTTACGAGAGTGTCGATGCAGTAAACATTCTCGAAGTTATCCGCAATCATGAAATCAGATATAGAAAGGAATTATAAAAAGCCTTTGATTATCTGTGTGCTCCGTGATGTCAATTACAAGTCCATCATCCGAGGGTTGTGTAGCCTCCGCTGATGCTGATTGTCTGCCCAGTTATGTATTCTGACTCATCGAGAGCGAAGAATATAACCCCGTTAGCTATATCTTCCGGCTCACCAAGTCTCCCTCTCGGGTATGCCTTCTTGAGCTTGTCCTCCCCTCCAACTCCCTTCAGGAAACTTTCAACACCGGGTGTTTTCGTAACACCAGCGGCAATGTTGTTGACTGTAATATTGTATCTGGCAACCTCCTTTGCAAGAGCCTTGGCAAACCCTATCACAGCTGATTTTGCTCCCGAGTACACTGCAAGATAAGGTTCGCCTATCCTGCCCGCATCCGAGACTATGTTTATTATCCTTCCGTACCTGTTCTCGATCATGTCATCAATTACCGCCTTACAGCAGTTTAGAGTGCCTATGAAGCATACACCAATATCTTTCTGCCAGTCATCCGGGGTAGTGTCTTTAAAAAGTTTGATCGTCCAGTATCCCGCATTATTAACGAGAATATTCACTTTTCCGAGTTCATTTCGGATTTTATCAACCATTTCAACAACTTCGTCGAGGTTCGTTATATCCGCTTTTACCGCAATCCCTTCTCCTCCAAAGGATTTTATTTCTCCAACCACGGATTTGGCGGATTCAAGATTGAGGTCATTTACCGCTACCTTAGCTCCTTCTTTACCGAAAGCAAGAGCTATTGCCCTACCGATTCCCCTTCCCGCACCCGTGACGAGAACGACTCTATCTTTGAATCTCATAATATCACCTCTATCATCTCCAATCAAACTCGGATAGACTCAAATAAAAATTTAATGGTTTATCCTGAAAAATTTTTGACAGCAAAACTGTGAAATATTCTTCCGTTTAATCATGTTTATGAGCTTGAGGGCACTGACGATTGACATAGGAACAGGAACTCAGGATGTGCTTCTTTACGAGNGTGATAAGAACATAAGAAATTGTTTGAAGATGATTCTCCCATCACCAACGGTTGTTGTGTCAAATAAGATAGGGGAGTTGACTGCGAAAGGGAAGAATCTGTTTCTCACCGGATACACAATGGGAGGTGGACCCTCAACTTTCGCTGTGAGAAAACACATTGAGAGTGGTTTGAGGGTTGTATCGCTACGAGAACCAGCCTTGACAATAAACGATGACTTAGAAAAGGTTAGGAAGATGGGAGTGGAGGTAGTGGAAGACTTCAATCCGGACTCGAGT
Organism: Archaeoglobus sp. JdFR-32; assembly: GCA_002010195.1. Taxonomy (GTDB): domain Archaea; phylum Halobacteriota; class Archaeoglobi; order Archaeoglobales; family Archaeoglobaceae; genus Archaeoglobus_A. Next base: position 6,547 of record MTMT01000060.1, on the reverse strand, counting down.
TTTGAGGAAGTGTTCATGAGGGATGTTTTTTTGTCCGAGTTTGAGAGTATGTTCTCGTCATTGGGAATTTCATTGCCGGATAAGATCTTTGTTTCAGTTCAGGATCATGGATTCTCTCCTCGTATGAGTAACAGAAAATTTAGGTTCTCGATTTTTGAAAAAACTCTAAGAAAGGGAAATCTTTTCTCGTTTTTTTACAGTGAGAAGGAAGTTCCGGATTTTTTCAACAGGATGGTTAGTGTTCTTGATTCCATCAAGGATTTTTCGAGGGAAAGAGGGCTGAAGATGGAANGCTATGTCATTGATACCGTTTTCTCCGCATTGATTGGTGCAATGGAAAGTGTTGAGGATTTTCCCGCATTTGTGGTAAATTTCGGAAATTCTCATACGATAGGTGCGGTAGTTAATGAGCATGGAGAAGTCCTATCCTTGTTTGAGCATCATACATCAATAATGAGGAGAAAGGGGGAGAAAGGGATAGAGAAGTTTCTGAACGAGTTCTTGAAAGGTAATGTGAGTGGCGAGGATGTGTTTGACGACGGCGGTCATGGNGCCTTCATCGGAGAGGTTGTTGAAGTTAAGGATCTTGTTGCAACAGGCCCGAACTCACATCTCTGCAGATACAGAATCGCAAATCCAGCAGGAGACACGATGATTACNGGAAACATGGGGATGATTTATGCATACAGGAGAAAATTTGAGCTGGCAGGAGTTTGAGGAAGAGGTAAAGAGGGTATTTGAGGAGAACAACTTTAAAACCAATTTTCGTGTTGTATTTACGGATGAATTCGGTAGAAGCGAGATAGATATTGTTGCTGAGAGATTCGAGCAGATTCTTTGTGTTGATGCGAAGAGATACAACAAAAACTGGCACAGAAGGAGCGCTCTAAAAAGAGAAGCAATGAAACACAGGGAGAGATGTGAGAGGTTCTCGAAAATAAAGGGAAAGAAAGCGATTCCGATAGTCGTATCTCTGATCGATGACATGGTAGTTGCTCATGAGGGCTGTGTTGTGGTTCCCTTCAACTCCCTGAACGATTTTTTGGTAAACCTTCACTACTACATGGAGGAACTCGGGATTGATATTTGAATCCAAAATGTTTTATTCCCTTACAACCTTTTTCTGAGAAAAGGGAGCCAAGGTGGTTTAATGATAACTCGTGAGGAGGTTATCCACATCTCAAAATTGGCAAGAGTTGAGCTGAAGGAAGAGGAGATCGAAAAGTTTCGAAAGGGATTTCAAAGCATCTTGGAGTATTTTGAGATACTCGATGAGATTGAAGAAGATGTTGAACCCACTTATCAGGTTCTCCCCCTCAAAAATGTTTTTAGAGATGACAATATTAAGAAATCTCTTGATAGNGAGAAAGTATTGATGAATGCAAAGCATGTAGATGACGGTTATTTTAAAGGACCGAGGATAGTTGACTAAGATGAAGAAGGTGGTTTAATGATAACGATTTCACAGTGGAAGGAGACTTTCACCCGGGATCCGGAGGATGCGGTAGCGGGAATGATTGAGAGGATAAAGAAGAGTAAGCTGAATGCCTTCATAACCGTAAACGAGAATGCAGTTAGCGAGATAAAAACGGAGGGGAGATTGGCGGGAATTCCTGTTGCGGTGAAGGACAATATTTCCACGGAGGGCATGCGAACAACCTGTGCTTCAAAGATACTTCACGATTACATCCCGCCTTTTTCCGCCCATGTGGTGGAGAGATTNAAGGAAGAAGGAGCGATAATAATTGGGAAAACGAATATGGATGAATTTGCAATGGGAACAACAACGGAGACATCTTACTTTGGAGTGGTGAGAAACCCTCATGCTCTCGANAGAGTTGCTGGTGGTAGCAGTGGTGGTAGTGGTGCATGCATAGCTGGAGAGGAGAGCGTCCTATCTCTTGGTAGCGATACCGGTGGGAGTATAAGGTGCCCCGCAAGTTTCTGCGGTGTTTACGGAATTAAGCCAACTTACGGTCTNGTATCGAGATACGGGCTTATACCGTATGCAAACAGTCTTGAGCAAATCGGTCCTTTTGCGGGCTGTGTGGATGATCTGGCTTTGCTTCTAGAGGTCATCGCTGGAAAAGATGAGAGGGATTCAACCAACGCCCGCAAAGGCTTCAGGTTTCAACCTGAGGAGAAGAAGTACAGAATTGGTATTGTTAGGGAGATGGGGGGCAACGACGAGGTCATGTCATCGTTCAGCGAGGCGGTGGACATCATTAAAGGTAAGCATGAGGTTGAGGAAGTATCTATGCCATCCTTCAAATATGCTCTTGCATCCTACTACATAATAGCGATGAGTGAAGCATCATCAAATCTTGCGAGGTACGATGGAGTAAGGTATGGGCTGTCGCTGGATAAGCTCACATCTTGGAACGAGTATTTTTCCAAAGTCAGGGCAGATGGCTTTGGAGATGAGGTAAAGCGGAGAATCATGCTCGGAAGTTATGCCCTCTCCGCGGGCTACTACGGGAAGTACTATCTTAAAGCTCTTAAGGTCAGAACGCTTGTGATAGAGGACTTCAAAAAAGCCCTCTCAAAATTTGATCTGCTAATATCTCCGACAATGCCATCTCTACCGTTCAAAATTGGAGAGCTTGCTGATCCACTAACGATGTACAAGGCGGATGTGAACACTGTTCCTGTAAATCTGGCTGGGATTCCCTCGCTGTCCATGCCTATCTTTGAAAGAAANGGACTACCTGTTGGGTTGCAGGTGATGGGTGATTACTTCGAGGAGAACAAAATCCTCTCCTTTGCAAAGTGGCTTGAAAGCGAGATGAAACAGGTTACTTAGGCAGTGGTAAAATGAAGTTTAATGCAAGAAAATACNGAGAGCTGGCGGAAAAAGATTTTGAGAGTGCTTGGGAGATGGGGAAAGAAGTACTAACTCCAAGAGACTTGAACCGGATGTTTCCGAGATATCACTTTACGACAGGAGAGGAGCATCCGCTATTTAAGACTATAAACGATTTGAGAAGGGCTTACCTATCCCTTGGGTTTAAAGAGGTTGTCAATCCGGTCATCGTTGAGGACAGCCATGTCAGAAGACAATTCGGAAAAGAAGCATTAGCGGTTCTTGACAGGTGTTTTTACCTTGCATCACTACCCAGACCAAATATAGGTATTTCTGCGGAAAAGATTGAAAAAATTGAGTCAATTATCGGTAAGAAGGTTGATGAAAAAAACATTAATGAGCTTAGAGAGGTCTTTCACGACTTCAAAAAGGGGAGAATTGATGGAGATGACTTAAGTTTTGAGATAGCAAAATCCCTCAGTGTAAGTGATCTAATGGCGGTGGAAATCCTCGATAGGGTTTTTCCGGAATTTAAAAATCTGAAAGCGTCAGCGGAAACCCTCACGCTAAGAAGCCACATGACAACGGGGTGGTTCATAACCCTCAGTAAGATTTCGGATAAGCTTCCCCTACCTATAAAGCTGTTCAGTATTGATAGGTGCTTCAGAAAGGAGCAAGGAGAGGATGCGACAAGATTGTACACATATTTCTCAGCAAGCTGTGTTGTGGTTGATGAGGATGTAAGTGTTGATGATGGCAAAGCTGTTGCGGAGAGCTTGCTGAGGCAGTTTGGATTCAGAAAGTTCAAATTCAGGTTGGACGAAAAGCGAAGCAAGTATTATATTCCCGGTACCCAGACGGAGGTTTTTGCGTTTCACCCGAAAATCGTTGGTTCGAGTACGAAGTACAGCGATGGATGGATTGAAATTGCAACATTCGGAATATACAGTCCAACCGCCCTTTCCCAGTACGATGTCGAGTATCCTGTTATGAATCTTGGGCTGGGGGTTGAGAGGCTCGCTATGATTCTTTACGACTTCTCTGATGTTAGAGAGCTCGTCTATCCATGGATATATGGAAGGGTTGAGCTGTCGGATATGGACATTGCAAGGGCTATCAGGTTGAGAGAGGTGCCGTACACACTTCAGGGGTTGAAAATTGCGGAGAGGATTGTAGAAACGGCAGTTGAAAACTCAGACATCAGAGGACCGGCAGAGGTTGTAGCTTTTGAGGGCGAACTCTACGGAAAGCAGATAAAGGTTGTTATTTTTGAGAATGAGGAGAATGTAAGACTCTGCGGTCCCGCTTTCATCAACGAAATTGTGGTTTATGATGGTAGCATTCTTGGAGTTCCGAGGAATGAGAAGTGGAGTCATGTTTTTGAACATGGATTTACAACTGGGCTGAGGTACATCGATGCATTTGCTCATATGGCAGGTAGGAGGATTGAGGAAGCGGTAGCGAGAGATAGTGAGGATGAGATTAGGGTCAGAATGGTTGAGAGCCTGTCAGACATAAATCTAACATTGCAGGACAACATCAGGAGGTACATCATATCTAAGGGTGGACGGATAGATGTCAGAGGCCCAATGTTCGTTGGAGTTAGGGTTGAGTTTGCTTAGCCCTTTGCGGGGTGGTAGGACTCACGCTTCAAAACTGGAAAGGTAATAAAATGAAGTATCATATTGATGAGCTGAAAAAGATTCAGGAAGAAATTGCAAGCTCAATATCTCTGCAGGATAAATACGCCATCAATGAAATTGAGCTTGTTGTGGGCGTGGATCAGTCATTTCTTGAATTTAAAAAGAATAAAACCAAAGTAATCTCATGTTGTGTTGTTTTTGATTTTAAGACCTTAGACATCCTTGAAGATGAGTTCAGTGTTGAGGAAGTGGATTTTCCGTATATTCCGGGCTATTTGATGTTTCGAGAAGGAGAACCAGCGGTAAAAACCGTAAGAAAGGTATTAAGGGGTGAAAGGGCGGTATTACTTGTGGATGGCAGTGGAATAGCCCATCCGAGAAGATCAGGACTCGCGTGCTACATTGGGTTGAAAACCGGATTTCCATCAATAGGTATCACCAAGTCAAAACTTGTTGGAGAGTACGATGCAAACTTGGAGGTTGGTAAGGCGGTCCCCTTATACCATGAGTTCACTCAGGTTGGACATGTCTTGAAGACTTGTGATAGGTGTAAGCCAATTTTCATATCTCCCGGTTGCTTTATCTCTATGGAAACATCTCTTGAGGTTGTTAGGAGATGCATGATGGGTTACAAACTTCCAGAACCGTTGAGAATTGCGGATAAAAAATCTAAAGAGATAAGAAATCTTCTATTGCGGTAATTTTGGTGGGTGGTTGGATTGATAGTGAATATCGGTAAAAGGTTGGAACTTGCAGAAGAAATAGAGGTTACGATATACATTAACGGTCTTCCTTCACACATCATGTGTTCTCCTGGACATCTGGATGAGCTTGCCCTCGGCTTTGTCGTGTCTGAGGGCATAGTGAGTAGAGACTCAGTGGACAGCATTGACATCCTCGTCAAAGGTAGCGAAGTTTTTGTTGATGTTGAGAGCAACTCTTTCGTACTCGAACTGAGAAGTTCGGGGTGTGTTGGTGTTTTCAGAGAGGGTGAGGTTTTGCCCAATGTTAAGGCTAAGGAGAAGTTCACATTTCGGGAGCTCGAGGACTCTCTCAGGTACATCGAAACTGATGAGTACAAAAAAACAAGAGGTTATCACAGCTGTGCATTGGTGGGGAAAGAGGGCATGATCCTGAGAAGATTGGATGTTGGGAGACATAACGCGGTAGATAAAGCAATTGGAGCTGGTTTGAAGCAAAAAGTAGATCTATCAAGGGCATTCCTCCTTCTCTCAGGGAGGATCAGCAGGGGAATTGTAGCAAAAGCAGTTAGAGCGGGAATTCCTCTTTTAGTATCGAAGGCGTCTATCCTCAATTCCGCGATAGATGTCTGTGAAAAAACAGGTCTGGCTGTGGTCTCCTTTGCATCCGGGATTGCGATTCCGGGTGAGAGCATTATTTTTTAGAATTAACTCTGATTTTGGCTTTCCTATGTTTCTTAAGTTTTATCGTCTAATGTTTTTGGGTTTTATCTTCTAAATCCACCACTCTGACAACTATCTTGGATAGGATCTCTCTCTCGATGTTGTATCCCTCTTCGTCGAGGAATATTATCTCTCCAGANTTCTCGATTACCTTCCCTACTTCGAATCCTATCTGTTCCATTGATTTTGGAACCGCTATAATCTCAAACTTTCCATCAGGAGCATTTTTGAGGATGTAAAAACTTCTGTCGCAATCTTTACACACATTACACTCTGATGAAGCTATTAGCATACAGATTTTCTCAGCAACATCTTCAGTTACATGATGCTCTAATTCACAGCTTAGTTTATGGGCGGTGTCGTAATCCACTCCGAGAAAATCCGTAAAAAACGATTCAAAAATTTTATGAAATTTTTTTATTCTTTTAGCGATTGAGAGGCCNTTCTCAGTTAAAACCGCTCCATAATATGGTTGGTACTCAATATAACCGCTATCACTTAGTTTAGAAAGCATTTCTGTTACGCTTGATGGTTTTATTCCGAGCTTTCCCGCTAAATCGTTGGTTCTGACGGCTTTTCTCTTTTCCTGCTGGATATCGTAAATCGCTTCGAGATATTCTTCAACTCTCTCCACAGTCAAAATTGGTTTTAGATGTAAATATTGTTTACTGTTTTTT
>MTMT01000066.1 GCA_002010195.1 Archaeoglobus sp. JdFR-32 | reverse complement strand
AAAAAAAAGGCAGGTGGATCTGAGCCTCGGGATTTGGTATTCCCTCGCTCTCCGTTTGATGCTATCTCCCGGAGTGCTTGGGATTACCTATTTCCCGAAGCTTGCTCTCCACCTGCAAAGAAAATTGTCACTAATAATACTTAAAGTTTGTGGTCGGTTCGCTTAAGATGGTGTAAAATATGGAGAACTTTATAAAAGATATAGACACCCTGATTGAAAAGCTGACTCTCGAAATCCAAGACAACAAGAAAAATCATCTCCTGAGATTGAGAGAGAAGCTGATAGATNTGAAAGAGAAGAGACTCGTCAATACCGCTCATTCTGTGATGGAATTGATTGTCGCAAGATACCTCCTCGACAGGGGCTACAAAGTTGATGTGGAGTACAACCTCAACTCATTGAGTTGCGATGTATATGGAGAAAAGGGTCTCGGAAACATAACAGTTGAGATAGAGACTGGATATGTTCCTCCCGCTCATGCTCTCGATCCCATCAGATATCTCAAGGCAAGAATATCGAGCAAGATCTCGAGATACAGTCATTATTGCTCCAAGTTCGTTATTGGTATTCCCCAGCACTATCTCATGCCCTTGGACGGAATATTCCTACTTCCTCCAAGACAGAGGAAAAGATCTGAACTCAGAAGGGTGAAGGAGTTGTGTGACATCTACTACAGCAACCCTCCCGTATCTCTTGATGAGATAAAAAATGCAAGAATACATTCAATCTATATTCTGAATGTGGACGAGTTGTCCGTAAAAGAACTCGATCCAGAGAGCTACTACGAGATGTACAGAAGGTCTTTAGAGATAGAGAAACTGATCAGCATTGAATAAATTGACCCGCATTGAACAATGACCTTACTGAATTGATTCTCAACACACTCTCCTACATCCGCCAACACGCTTTCCATTAACATCTGTTACATACCTCACCCGGAACCATTACAGGATATTCTGCGGTCAGACAGGCGAGGCACAAATCCGATTCTGATATACCCACCGAATTTATCAATCCTTCAAGGCTTAAATATGCGAGGGTGTCCGCGTTGATCTCCTTTCTTATGGCTTCCACATTTTTCGATGACGCTATCAGCTCCTCCCTCGTTGACATGTCTATTCCGAAATAGCACGGTGCGATTATTGGAGGACTGCCAACCCTGAAATGAACCTCCCTTGCCCCCGCTTTTCGTACGAGGTCGACTATTCTTCTCGAAGTTGTTCCCCTCACGATGCTATCATCAATCAGCATCACTCTCCTGCCCTTCACATTGTTTTTAAGAGCGTTCATTTTCAACCTCACAGACAGTTCCCTCGAACTCTGACCCGGCATTATAAATGTCCTGCCAACATACCTGTTCTTTATCAGAGCTTCTATATACGGTATGCGAGACTCATAAGCATAACCTATTGATGNTGTGGTACCACTATCAGGAACAGGAGATATTATATCCACTTCAACGGGATTCTCCCTTGCCAAAGTTCTACCTATGTTAAACCTGACCTCATAAACGCTCCTACCATCAATAGTAGAGTCGGGTCTCGCGAAATATATGTATTCAAAAACGCACACAGCCTTGTTTCTCCCCTCCGCAATTTTTTCAAATCTTAAATCACCATCCTCAATTATAACCGCTTCTCCCGGTTCCACATCTCTTATAAACTCTGCCCCAACGGAATCCAAGGCACACGACTCTGATGCAATGACATATCCGAATTCCCCCTCTCCAACACAAAGAGGCTTGAATCCGAGAGGGTCTCTGTACCCAACAACCATGTTATTAAGAAGGAGGGAGAGTGTGAAGGATCCTCTCAACTTTTCAGTAAGAAGCTCTAAAGANTTGTTCAAATCGTAATCAAGCAAATATGAAGATAGAAGGTGAGAAATTACCTCTGTATCGGAGTCTGTGAGAAACACCCTTCCATCTTCCTCAAGCTCCTTTCTCAATTCCCAGTAATTGACGAGATTTCCGTTATGAGCAACAGATATAGGGCCGAACTTAGACTTTACAACCAAGGGTTGGGCATTTTCTATCTTTGATTCGCCTGTTGTTGAATACCTAACATGCCCTATTGCGGAGTTCCCGTTAAGTTTTTTAAGTGTTCTATCATCAAAAACCTCAGTAACGAGTCCCATCCCTTTATACACCTTAACAGTATCTCCAGAAACCGCAATTCCCGCAGACTCCTGCCCCCTGTGTTGAAGAGAGAAAAGAGTGAAGTATGTCATCCGGGATGTGAGAGACGGATCCTCACAGTAAACTCCTACCACACCACACATATTCTGCATTGGGTGATTCATCTTTTAATTTTTTCTTTAAATCTTATTGAAGGGTGCTCGGGTTGTGGTTTCAATTTGAGTGCTGTAACACTGAAAATCTTAGGGAAAATGCAAATAGCCNCCTTATACAAGATTTTTTTGATGAGTGTTAAGAAATGGGTTAATGCCAAGAGCCTTGAGGAGGCTGAGGAGTACCACAAGAGATACAACTACGCCATAACAAATCCAATAAGAAGGAAGATAATAAGGCTGATTGATGAGGGTAAAAATCAGGCAGAGATCTGCAACGAGCTGAACTTGAGCGAGAGACAACTTCAGTACCACCTAAGAATATTGGAATGGGGTTTCTGTATAGAAAAGAGCAAAGAAAGCTGGATTGTCACCAAAGAGGGAAGAATCGTCGACAAGATAAAGAGATAGATGGAGTTTGTTGAGCGGGGGATAAAACAAAAGAACCCGTGCCCTACCCAAAATTGTTCGGGAGAAAATATATCATTCCTACTTCCACCAGAAAAAATCGTGAAATGGATAATTCCAAGAATGGGGGGAGTATGGAGTATATGGCTCGCATCAACGGTAATGGGCTTGAAATTCTTCACCTTTGAAGGAATTTTAGCGAGTTTCCTCGTTCTCGTATCCGTACAATCCTTCTTGGAAAGAAGAGATAAAACCTATCTGCTACCACCACTGTTTCTTTCGATGATTGTTCTTTACGAGATAATGAGCAATTCTCTACTTTTCATTCTTCTCCTTCCTTATCTTATACTATTTTTGATTCAAAGAGTCTTTGCTCAAAGAGTGAGAATGTCTCAAAAGGCGTATGTTCAGATAGGGGTGTTTTTGCTAACAATTCCATTTCCGCTAATGGCGGGTTTCTCCGCAGATGATACGGTGGATGTGCTTGCTCCACTATTGCTTCTCATTTTGATTACATTTTTCAATCTATTTCTCGCAGAAGCAGTTATATTCAGAAAAACACTGTGTAGAAAGAATTACTTGTCCTTACTCCTTCTAATCGTGTTCTTCTTGTTTCTTTCCCCTCCTGTCGTGTTCGCTACAGTATCTTTAACCGCTCTTCTGTTGATGTTCTTTGCTTTCAAACTATCTCTGAGGAAACTCGGTTTTTCGCTCCTAGGACTCCATATTTTATTTGCAGTTGAGTATCTCGTGTTCTTCTGATGCTACTTCCTACCAACTATCTCTCTCAACTTCTCAAGCATTTCCTCGAATTCTTCATCCGATAACCCCTTAAGCATCTTCGCTCTACCGAGGGAGATCGTCTTAGCCAATGTCTTTCTAAGAACGGGATTTTTTAGTGGTGTAAATCCATAGCTTGCAAGAACCTCAACTGTTTCGGGATACATCTCTATGAGTTTCCCAACATTAGTTTTCTCATCAACCTCAACTATGTCTCCTTCCACAGCCTCTTCAATGTCCTTTTCCTTCCACACCCTGAGGATCGCGTAGCCCTCTCCCTCTTTTACCTCAAACCTCTTGGTAATTTCTTCAAGATGGAGCATGACTTTTTCCACATCCGCATCGAGGATGAAATCAATGAAATCTCCCTTCTCCACCTCACTGAGGCTTGTAATTATCTTATGGAGAAGTTCGGGACCACTTTCTCCTCTTAAATCAACTATTCCTGCCATAATGATATTACACCCTCAATTCTTTTATCTTTTTTCGGTAAGAATTTTGGGTTTCGGGGTTCGAGTTTCGAGGCTTCAAGCACCTGAAATATTTTCGGGGAAGTTGTTTTAAACGATTAAAACAATTGGTAAAACATGGATGAGAACGCGGAGAAAAAGAAGGAGATTTTGAAAAAACTGCTCAAGCAGATTCATGAGGGAAAAGATGTCAGTGAGCTGAAAGAGGAATTTAAAGAGGTTTTAATGAGTATCTCACCCCTTGAGATTCCGCTGATCGAACAGGAGCTTGTTAAAGAAGGAATCTCCACACGAGAGATCGCCAAGATGTGCGATGTTCATGTAGAGTTGTTCAGAGAGAGTGTAAAAGACTCGTTCGATGTTAAAGACATTCCTCCCGGACATCCTCTCCACACCCTTTATACTGAGAACGAGCAAATCCTCAAGGATGCAGAGATTTTGAGCTTGCTCGCAGTTACACTCACATCAGAAAAAGATGAACGAGAAGTTCTGGAAAACATGACGGATGTCGTAAGGGATTTGATCGGGGTCGGCTTCACACACTACACCAGAGAGGAGATGCTGATATTCCCCTACATAGAGAGAAGAGGAATTACAGCAATCCCCAATGTCCTGTGGTTCAAGCACGACGAAATAAGATCTAAGTTAAGAAGACTGAACAGGCTTCTCTCCGAGGACACTGGAAAGAGCTGGGAGGAGTACGTTAACGAGATCGTGAAGATCGCGAAAGATGTTTCAACCGCCCTCGTAGATATGGTTTTTAGAGAGAATAACATATTTTATCCCACGATTAAAGTCCTCCTTACAGAAGGTGAGTGGAAGGCGATAAAAGATCAGGAAGATATGATTGGATACTACAAGGTAACCCCGCCAGAATGGAGCAGCACAGCAAAACCGGTACAGCCCTACGATATTGCTCCAACACTAACTCCCGAACAGCTTCTCAGCTTGCCACCCGAGGTGCAGACCATTCTTAAGGGGCAGGTTCTTAAGCCAGATGAGTACACTGTCGAGCGGGAAGGAGATTTGAAGCTTGATGTCGGATACCTCTCCCCCAAGGAGATAAATTCCATATTCAAATCGCTACCACTCGACATAACATTCGTTGATAGGGATGGTAGAGTGAGGTTCTTCTCCGGCGGTCACAGAATTTTTGCAAGAACCCCGTCAATCATAGGAAGACAGGTTCAGTTCTGTCACCCTCCGAGGAGCGTTCATATAGTCAACAAAATTCTGAAGGCCTTTAAAGATGGTGAAAAAGACTTTGCTGAATTTTGGATACAGATGGGAGGAAGAACAATACACATAAGGTACTTTGCGGTAAGAGATGATGGGGAGTATCTCGGAACCCTCGAGGTAGTGCAAGATGTTACAGAAATAAAAAGGCTCGAAGGTGAAAAAAGATTGCTCGGATGGAAGAAGGGTTAAGGTGGTTAGCTAAGGGTCGAAGTGAGTTAGTAAGCCAACCCATGAGCACTCCCAACTCACGCTCCCCTATCCACTTAGAGCACGCAAATAAGATGGCAACCCAGATGATCAGACGAGATCTCAATTTCTCGATTTCTTTTTATTCAACCAAGAGTACTTTCTAAGCCTTCTACTTCTACCGAATCCACAAGCAGCACAATAGCCTTTTCTCCTGTGGAATGATACCCTTCCACACCTTCTGCACTTAATATGGACGATCTTTCTTCCTCTCTTCCCCATTGACGGTGTACCTTTGGACATTTACATACCTCCGTTACTTCTGAAACTGCGATGGAGATACAAAAACGACTGTATCTCCCCTAACTACAACACTTCCGAGTTTTTTTACGGTTTCTCCTCCAGTAATTTCCTCCGCATTTATGAGGACTAAATTCATATGGATGTCATACCCATCGAGTATTCCTCTGAACTCTCTTCCACCCTTTAGCCTTACTATTACCGGTGTTTGCAGGGACTTATTCAGGACATCTAGTGGTCTGTTTGCCATCTTCCTTCCTCCGATTAAAAAGGCTTTTAAGTTGCGTATGCGGTGAAGTATTTAAAAATATCGGAGTTTTCAACAGGGGTGTTCCGATACCATGAGGCAGAGATTAAAGAAAAAAATTGCTAAAAAAATCTCCTCGAATATCAAGGAGAAATTTGGTATCGAAATTAAGGGAGATATGGATGTAACAGAAGTTAATGGGAGGAAAATAATTCTCGTCAATAATGAGCCGTTCCTGATAGAGCATGACGGAGAGTACTACCCAACAGTCTACCTTATCCTGAAGCAAAAACCCGAGAAAGGGAGGGTTGTCGTGGATAAAGGTGCGGTAAATTTCGTTATGAACGGTGCAGATGTGATGCGACCCGGAATAGTCCATGCGGATAAGGAGATAAAGAAGGGTGATTTCGTGTATGTAACAGTGGAGGAAAAAGACACACCCATCGCTATCGGAATAGCCCTAACGGATGGAGAAGACATGATCGGAGACAGGGGAAAGGTGGTTAGGAACATCCACCACATAAAAGACAGGGTCTGGAACCACTTTTTTGGATGATCTTTCCCAGAATTCAAGAATTTATCATTGAAAATTAATTATAAATATCAGATATTACAGATTATCTTCCTAATACAGGAAGGAAGTATTTATCTCCTTTAATCATTTTAAATATGGAAGAACAGTGGTTGAAATGCAGAAAAAGAGCTTCAAAACAAAAAACGGAAGAGACATACAAATAAGAGAGATAACCTCAGGTAACGAGGAGTTTCTCGAGTCGCTGATATCCATGTACACTTCATTGAGCAGTAAAACCCTGAGGTTCCTGAGAGCGAACCCCTTCACATCCTCCGAAGTTAAGGAGATGCTGAAGAGAGTTGACGGTGAGAGAATAACATCCTTGGTTGCTTTAAACAATAATAAAGTGGTTGCAGAGGCAAGACTCATCAAGTACTCGGAGAAGACTGCAGAATTTGGGCTTATAGTTCACGACAAATACCAGAACAAAGGCATAGGTCAGGCTATGGTTAAAAGTATCATTGAGGCGTGTAAGAGAAGGGGTATAAAAAGGCTCATAGGCTTCTGCAGTGAGAAAAATAAGGTCGCTCTCCATATATACAGAAAGTTCGGCTTCAAGGTTGAGAAGACGATAGATAACCCCTATATCTCAATGGAGGGTAGAGTGCTCAGGCTATCCATCACGATAGACTGACACTCCTCGTTCACAGCTATTATTCAGTATTGCCTATGTTTTTCAGCTTGCTGAGCTTAGAATGTGAGAGAGGTTTACGGGAAAAGAAATGCATTCNGGACTAAACTTTAAATCCAATACCGAACCTAAGCAATATTTTAAATACCATTATAGATGAATAATGTTGGGTGAATGGTTATGGGATTCATGGATAAACTTCTCGGCAAATCAGAAAGACTATCGGTCGAGGACTACGAGGAGCTCGACCTCAGTGAATACGAATCTGAGATAGTTGAGGAGGCGGAAACTCTAATAAAAGTTGCTGAAGTCACNGGCTTGAACGAGGTGCCTGAAATAAGAAGACAGATTTATGAAGGAAATATTGTGGTTGCAGATATAGCATTTTTACGACACGATAAACTCACTCTCGACCGAATACTCAAAGACCTTAAACAGCTTGCAGAAGACATAAACGGAGATATTGTTGGACTCGGAGAGGATTACATAATAATAACTCCTACCGGAATAAAAATAGATAGGAATAAAATCAGAGGTGTAAGGAAGTAATAGCCTGAATTTAGCGGTTTGAGAGCGTTGGGTGGAATCTTGATATCCTGTCCCGCATGCGGGAGAGAAATAAAGATTCTCAGCACTGTTTACGATGTTCCGTATTTTGGAAAAATCCTTTTAACATCCATCTCATGCGAGTGCGGTTTCAAACATGCAGACTCCATCATAACAGAGATAAAAGACCCTGTTAGGTACACAATNACCATAAATCGGGATAACCTTTTTACGAAGGTTATCAGGTCAACCTCCGGCACGATAAGAATACCCGAACTCGGTGTTGACATAGAGCCCGGACCCGCTTCGAATGCGTTCATCACGAACCTTGAAGGTGTTCTCGCAAGAATCGAAGACATAGTCCAAATGGCAAAAAGGTGGAACTCCGAGGACAGGGAAAAAGTAGATAGATGCAATCAAATTCTTGAGATAATAAGCAGAACGAAAGACGGAAATGGAAAACTAACCCTTATCCTCGAGGATCCTTTCGGAAACAGTGCAATAATCTCAGACGATGTTTTTGTTGAGAAGATGCCGGAGCATCAAGCCGAAAAACTGAAAAAAGGTATGTCCATCATGGATATCACAGGACTGAGTGAGGAAGAACTGGGAGGACTTGAGGAGGTGAATGTTGACTCCGAAGCTGAATCGAGAGGTGAAGGTAAAACTCAACAAGATAAAAACGGGTGAGGGGTGGCGTAAAGCACATTAATAGGGAACTCGGGTATCAATGAAAAAGCAGTCAATCTCTGGAAATCTCTTGCTTACTACATTCATTAAAGCTTTTATCCCCGGTACTTCCGTTGCGTAATGGCCGAGATACATCACATTGAACTCAAGCTCCTTTGCAAGGTTGTAAGCAGGATATCTCTGTTCTCCAGTTATAAGACAGTCCGACACCTCGGATGCAGATTCTATTGCAAAATCTCCACCTCCCGATATTACCGACACGACCTCTATGTCCCTTTTACCGAAATCAAGTAGTCTGCTATTGGTTGAGAGGAGTGTTTCAAGCCTTTGTGCAAGGGTGTTGAGATTCGTTCTCTCTATTCTACCGTACACTCCTATCTCCGAGCCGTCAACTTCCGCAAAGAACCCCTTAAACTCACCACCCAGCATTCTCAGAATCTGAATGTTATTCCCTACCTCCCCNTGAGCATCGAGGGGCAGGTGGGCAACATAAAGTGAGATTTCATTCTTCAAAAGGAAAGAGAGTCTCTTCCTGAGCACTCCCCTCACATTCCTGAGGGATCCCCATATTAGTCCGTGATGTACAACTATCATGTCTGCGTCCCTATCCACAGCACTCTTGAATGTTTCAAGTGTTGCATCTACCGCAAATCCAACCCTTTCAACCTCCTTCCGACCCTCAACCTGCAATCCGTTACCGCTCGAATCTCTGAATTCCCTTATCCTAAGAAAACCATCAAGAAAACTTGTAATTTCTCTCAAATTCATGAGGTTGATTTGCACCAATCTCAATTTAAGTTTTCTGTAGTCGCTTTCAAGCTGTATAAAACGAGGTAGGAGATCAATGTAGCAAATACAATGCCACACGCAACCAGTACCGTATTGACTAAGCTCAACTGATAAGATGCACCCTTAGTAAACTATATCTAATCTGAAACTTAGCTAATAACATGCGATCGATCATAGTAGTGGACATGCAGAAGGACTTTTGCTACCCGGATGGATCGCTATATGTGGGAGACCATGTTAAGGAGATTTTTGATCCACTGAAGGAGTTTCTTAACTCTGTCAGAGGGAAGATGCCAGTGATATTCACACAAGATTGGCACAGAGAGGATGATGTGGAATTTAACATCTGGAACAAGCATTGCGTAATGAACACACTGGGGGCTGAAGTCATAGACGAGCTTGAACCTAGTCAAAACGATTATTTCATAAAAAAGAGAAGGTACTCCGCCTTTTTCGGAACCGACCTCGATCTCGTTCTAAGAGAGCTTGGTTGTACGGAGATCGTGCTCGCGGGAGTCTTGACGAACATCTGCGTTCTCCATACCGCTGGTGATGCGTCAGCAAGAGGCTACAAAACCGTCCTCTTAAGGGATTGTACAAAGGCTCTGACAGACTATGACTACGAATACGCAATCAAACACATGCAAAATGTGTTCAACACAGAGATATCCGACTCAAAATCCTACTTAAGAGACATCGAGTGAGGTTTTGCTACCCCACANTACTCTTTACAAATCAAAAATCTTTTTTTCGAAATATTCTAATCTTCCTGAAGTACAGATAAACCAAACAAGATACTACGATTGAGACCAAGAGGGAGAGAGGAGGATTGCTTANGGGATAGCTAATCAGCATTGCGAAGAAGAATGATAGCACAACATACGCAGACACAGATGTCTTCTCTAAGGATTCAAATACTCTCTCCCTTTCATTCATAGTTAAGGTTTTCACATCATTATTGAAAAAATTTTGGTAAA
>MTMT01000119.1 GCA_002010195.1 Archaeoglobus sp. JdFR-32 | reverse complement strand
AAAAAAAACAAACTCAAAAACTTAAGTTTACCCTATGATACATAGTTTTCATCATCAATTACACCGTAGCTCAGATCCTGAATCATCTTGGATGCGAGACCCATTAAAACGGGATCGTCATTAATTATTTCCCTGATAAGCATGAGGGAGGCTCCTTCTTTAAGCTCCTGACTCTTAACACTATCGAGAAGTCTTATGAGCTTTACAGCAAGTTTATATACCTCTGCAAGCTTAACATCATCATCCGCTGGTTCTTCTTCTTCAACAATATCTAAGAATTCATCCTCAAATTCCATTATTTTTTCACCCTCCCATCCTTATTCAAGTGAAATTTAAATCTTTTTCTGTTTTTCAGCTATACGAATTTCTCAGCGAGTTTTGAATTGGATTCAACACACACCAAAATAACAACCAAAGATNGTATATCATCCAGCACAGCCCCGTTTTCATTTCATCACCCCGAAAAACAAAATCAAGGAAAAAATTTTTAATCCCTTTCTGAATTCAAAGTTTAGGCTCCGGTGGTGTAGCCCGGCCAATCATTCCGGCCTTTCGAGCATAGAGGAAAGCCGGCGACCCGGGTTCAAATCCCGGCCGGAGCATGTTTTCTTTATTTCGTTTATGCAATCTTCAAGAGGTTGTTTATTTGCTCTGAAGTACTATGCCGGTGCGTTGTGTTGGTCTCAAGATACGAACAAGCAGTAGATTATGGACTCATGAATTACGAGAAGACAATCAGTGGCTTTCCATCGTGTTCTACTACCGAAACCTTGATTCCATACACTTTCTCAATGTTTTCAGAATTTAAAACTTCTACTCCTCCGACTGAAACAATCTCTCCATCTTTCAGCATGATTATCCTGTCAGCATAGAGCGACGCTATATTTAAATCATGCATCGTGATTACTGCTGAGATTCCACGCTCTCTAACCACCTTTCTCAGGATTCTCATAACTTCAATCTGATTTTTCAGGTCGAGATTGTTCGTCGGTTCATCGAGAAGAAGTATCTTGGGCTCCTGAGCAAGAGCTCTTGCAATTATAACTTTCTGCAGTTCACCACCACTAAGCTCCGTTAAACGCCTGAAGGATAGATCTTCAAGGTCGAGCAGTTTTATTATTCTCTTCACAACCTCAGTATCATTCTCGGACACNCTCCACTTTATGTGTGGCTTTCTGCCAAGAAGTATCGTATCGAACACCGTCAAATGGTTGATCTCTCCTCTCTGAGGTACATATCCTATCCACTTAGCTATTTCACCCCTCGGAAGCTTATTCAACTCCCTCATTCCTATGTACACAGACCCTCTCGGTTTCAGGATTCCATTGAGGCATTTCAGGAGTGTCGACTTCCCGCTTCCGTTAGGACCGATGATGAACAGCATTTCCCCAGAGGTTACATCAAAATCAATTCCNTTTAAAACGACCCTCGAGTTGTAAGCAAAGCTCAGATCTTCAATTCTTAGCATATTAACCCACCCCGACCTATCAACTCCTGCTCCCCCTCACAAGTAGATATATGAAAACCGGTGCTCCCATAAACGATGTAACTATTCCCACAGGTATTATAATTGGAGAGATTACTGTTCTTCCCACAGTGTCTGCGGATAGAAGTAGAAGTGAACCAAGAAGTGCGGAAAGAGGTACTAAGAACCTGTGGTCTCCTCCTACAATAAGTCTAACTATATGCGGACTTACCAGTCCTATAAACCCAATGATTCCAAGAAAAGATACGCATATAGCTGTGATTAGTGATGCAAGTAGCATGCTCTCAAGCCTTACCCTCTCGGGATTTATCCCAAGTGAGATTGCAGTCTCATCACCGCTTATAAGTGCATTGTAGTCCCAACGACGGTAGGTGAAATACAGTAACGATGGCACAACAATCGCGATCATAAGCTGTATCTCCTTCCAGTTGGCTCTTCCAATATCTCCAAAAGTCCAGAAAACCACCGCAGCGACCTTAACATCCTCTGCAAAGTACTGCATCAGCATTGTACTCGCAGAAAAAAGAGAAGCCATAGCCACCCCAGCCAGTATCATCGCCTCTGGAGACAGTCCCCTCAGTCTTGCTAAAATCAATATTACAAAAACCCCAAGTAGTGCCCCTATAAATGCGAATATCGGGATTATATAGGGATTCGTTATGATAACTCCCTCTCCAACCCTGTGTAATTCACCAGCACCCAGAACTATTATTGCAAACGCTGCTCCGAAAGCAGATCCGTGTGATATTCCCATCGTGAATGGCGATGCGAGAGGATTCCTTAGAACACACTGCATCACCGCTCCTGCGACTGCAAGAGATAAACCTGCCACAATAGATGCAGCTATCCTCGGTAGCCTCATGTTCCACACGACGATACTTGCATGTCTATCACCCGTTCCAACCAGTGTGCCAATAACCTCAGCTGGTGTCAGTGAATACGATCCTGTGCATAAAGAGATGAGCGATGCTAAGATAAGAAGTAAAAGCAAGATTAATCCAAGAACATATTTTTCCTTAATGTACTCTGCATAATTCATTTTCCTACCAGTTCATTTTTTGCTCAACTTCTCATTTCACCACTCATCCATCCTCACAAACCCACCGTACACTTTCTTCATATCCTCGTAAACTTCTCCCCCTACCAAGAATTCGAAGATCTCATCGGCTTTCTGTTCCGGATTGATGTCCGCAAATCTATCTGGATACAATACCTTACCGATATAATATGCATCAGCCAGAGCGGTTCCAATGTTTGTCGTGTAGTAGTTGAAAGGCAGTATTCCGTATACATTACCACTCTTAAACGCATTCAGAGAATTGTAGAACTCCGGATTTTTTTCATAATCACTTTTTACGAGTGTAAGTCCATTCTCGTCTATAAATATCACCTCAGGATCCCATTCAAGCAGTTTTTCCTTATCTACAAAAACATGCCCGGGCTTTTTGACTTCATCAACCACATTTCTGGCATTAACCACAACAAAGGGTGGAAAATTGCACTCAGTGGACTCTATACCTTGTTGTCCTTTATATCCTACTCCTCCTACATACACGGTTGGCTTTTCATCATCCGGAACATCTGATGTTCTACTATTCAGATCAGAGATTATATTCCGTATAAAACCTACAACTTTCTCTGCCCTCTGCTCCTTATCAAGAATCTTTCCCGCGAGTTTCAAGGAGGCAAAAATCTCCTCACTTTCAAATGTTGCAAGCTGACCATAACTCAAAACCACAACAGGAA
The DNA here is from genome assembly GCA_002010195.1 of Archaeoglobus sp. JdFR-32. Taxonomy (GTDB): domain Archaea; phylum Halobacteriota; class Archaeoglobi; order Archaeoglobales; family Archaeoglobaceae; genus Archaeoglobus_A. Next base: position 6,984 of record MTMT01000119.1, on the reverse strand, counting down.
CACCAGTTTTCTGTTGGAGATCGTCTGCTTGCTCAGCATCAATGTATGTTGCAAATATTATATCAGGATTGACCTTTATTATCTCCTCGGGATGTGGTATCGGATTCGGACCACCTTGCCCTATTATCGGCAAATTTGCAAGTTCGGGATGGGCAAGTCTGTAGGGTCTCCCGTAGGGGCTCCAATCCTTCTCCGCAGATTCAACACCCACCACCTTATCAACTGCGTTAAGGTAGACTATCAACCTCAACGCCCCGGGACCTATACAAACAACTCTATCCACATCCTCGGGCACCTCAACACTCCTGCCGATCATATCCACGACTTTTTCGGCATTTGGAGGTGATTTTTCATCCTGTGCACACCCTGACAGCATGAGTACAAGAATGAGCGTGAACAAAATTGCCTTTTTCATCCACTCACCCCCAGCTATCGACTTCGACAATTCCTTCCCCAACAACAGCACGATAACTCCTTTTAGCACACTTCAGGCAGTAAGGTTCTTCATCGATGATCACTCTTGTTTTCATCGCAAGCTCCCCACACGAAGAGCAACGAACGCTCTCAAAAATCGGTGCTTGGTCGATCTTCACCACTTTAACCTTCTCAATTTTAAAATCCTCTTTCGGAATTTCGAGCATTTTGTATCCAATTTCCTCCCACAGCTGTGATAAAAGCTTCCTATCTTCTTCATCGCCCTCTCTTCTCGTAACAACTTTTTTAAAGAGTTCTTCCGCTTCTTTCGGGAAATACTTCTTCGTCACTTTCTCTGCGTCAATGTAAACTCTTACACCCTCCCAATCGCCTCTTCTAACAAGAATTAGAGCATTTTTACCGAGATCGTGATATATCAAAGCGTTATTNCCAAAAGTNCATCCCGTCGCTACCTGAACGCCATCCGCAAAGCAATTATTGCATTCCACTATCGCAAGTACATCCTCACCTATGCTCTCATCCTCCCCCAACCTTCCAACCCCCATCTCCTCCATCGCCACCCCTGATGCTCTTATTCCGAGTGCGAGAAACGGACAGATGTGTCNATGGAACTTCCTAGCCCTCTCCAAAATTTCATCGGATTCATAAGATTCCATGACTAAAATAACAATTTTTGCTAAATAAAATTTACTATTTGTTACTTATTAACAATATTTAACAATGTAGTGTTACTATCGTCTCGCGACAATCATCATATCTCCATCACCAAGATCTACAACATCTATCACCTCAAAACCAATCTTCTCAAGTTCGCTCAGATAACTATCCAAATTTAAGTCGTTTTTGAAGGTATAGAGCTTTTTATCTTTTTCAATCCCGTCAAATGTCCACAGATTCCACTCAAGTTCAAGAAGAGTCGTCACTCTCCCATCACCAAAGTACTGTTTGTTAATGTAAACTCCTCCCTCGTTCAGGCATGAGTATATTTTCGGAATCAGCTCCGCCTTTTTACCTCCCGGATTATAGGAGGAGAAAACTATGTCATAACCTTTACCCAAGCTATCCACGAAGAAATCTCCTGCCACAACACTCACCCGATCCTCCGCATTGAACTTTCTGATGTACTCTTTCGTTTTTTCAACAACATGTGGTAGATCGAACACATCCGCATGCAGATTCATGTTCACTGATGTAAAGGCTATAGCATACAACCCATGTCCTCCTCCGAGATCGAGAAGTCTTCTCGCTTTCTTAAACTCCGGCAAGGACGAGACAATCTCTACCGTCCTCTGTATCTCCCCAAGCAAAGAATTCTGGGCAAGAGAGTGGATCGCTCTCTCAGCAAAAAATTTGCTTGACTTTCTCTTAANCCTACCTCTTCTGAGGATTTCCGGCAATTCCAACCACAATTTAAGATTTTCAAAGGTGTTTTCGATAAATGTTGTCTGAGAATAGAACGAGTCCGATCGCAGAAACACCTCCGATATCTTTGTATTGCAATACTTGTCTCCGCTCTTGCAGAGAAACCCCAAGTCCTTCAAAGCTTCGCAGAAAACATAGAGTATCTCCTCATCGCAGTTTAGCTCCTCAGCAAGCTCCCTCACCCCTTTGGGATTTCTAAGAGCATCGAACAGCCCGATCTTCACCGCGGAATAGATCGTGAGATATGTTCTAAACCCGTCCATAGAATCGCTTAGCATCCGAACGAGACGCTGTGCGTCTGCATCCGGCATCTCAATCAGAAACTTAGCAAGCATAAAGTAAATTTACCCTCTCGTTAATAAACATTACTATAATCGTAACAACTTTTAACAAACTTCTATAAATCATTATTAATCAGACCGTCCAGCAATTGCAGAGTCATAAAGTTTTTCTATTCTCGATCCCTTGAAAGTCTGTGCTGATTGCAATAGAGGGGATAGACGGTTCGGGAAAAACAACGGTTGCCAAATTTCTATTTTCGGAATTATCGGAAAGAGGATATGATGTAGTCCTACTGAAAGAGCCTACAGATAGCAAGTGGGGTAGGAAGCTAAAGGAGAGTTATACCTCGAGATTGTCTCCCGAGGAGGAACTCGAACTGTTCCTCAAAGACAGAGAGTACGATGTCAGGAACAACATACTACCCTCGCTAAGAGAGGGCAGGATAGTGATAATGGACAGATATTACTTCTCGACGATAGCTTATCAGGGTGCCCTTGGTTTTGACATCAATGAGCTAAGAGAGATGAATGAAAAAATTGCTCCAAAACCAGACATACTCATAGTGCTTGACTTGCCACCGGAAGAGGCTGTAAAGAGAATAAAAAGCAGAGGCAAGCCGAATGAGTTTGAGAACACAAACTACCTCAAGAGAGTCAGGGAGATATTTCTATCAATGCGGGAAGCCATAATTATCGACTCGAGAATTGACGAAAAGGAGTTAAAAGAGAGAGTACTCGAAGTTGTATTGAGACATCTCAAAAGTAGAGCAGAAAATAGCCGTTCAGAGAACTTTGAGTAATACCTTTATAAGCTCCCTGTCATGCACCATTCCTATCAGTCTATCCTCTGCATCAAGTACTGGCATGTGATCTATGTCATTTTTCACCATCTCCCTTGCAACCTTGGAAATCTTTGTCTGCGGATAAACAAAAACAGGAGGCTTAGCAAAGTTCTTCACAGGCTCTTTTGGAAGTTTTACAACGCTAACCTCAAAGTACTTTATCGTTCTGTCCCTGATCGAGTCCCACATCCAAGAGTCTTCGCTATCGCTCGATGAGGAATACTTGCTCTCCTCAATAAATTCCTCAATGAGGGTTTCGGTTAGCATTATCTTCTCATCAATTAGCCCAATTATCTCCGCATTTTCATTAAGAACAGGACATAATTCTGAGTTACTAAGTCTCATTATCTCTCCTACGATGTTCAGAGGTGTTTCCTCCCACACACACACGGTGGAGTTCGTAACATACTCCTTTACCTGATCTTCAATTTCCATCTCCGCAAGCTTACCTATTATGTCCCTCAAGGTTATTATGCCGACAAGCTTATCACCATCGAGCACAGGAAGTCTTCTGAACTGGGTGCCCGTTAAAATCTCTACAACTTTTTTTAACGAATCGTCTGCCTGAACTGTTACAGGGTCGGGTGTCATCAACAAAGCCAACTGATCCTCTTCAATTTTCCTCAGGATGTCTTTTCTCGTGACTATCCCCACAACTTTCTCATTTTTCAGTACGGGAACTGCGGAGATCTCGTACTTCTTGAACAGCTTCAGAACATTATCTCTNGTGTCTGGTAAGGTCGCATATATCACATTCTCATTCATCACATTCTTTGCCTTCATCTCACCAATTCCAGTTTCCTAATAAATAAATAGTTTTTCCCTTTTTTTATTGTGAAATCTACATAATTTCAAAGTCATCAATAATTTTCAAAATATCTTTTTCAGATAATCTTCTCACAATTGTCTTCAACACATTCCTCGACTTTCTATACTTCCTAAAATCAGCTAAAATCCACTTACGATCTTTTTCAAATATGTCAAACCCTTTTGAGGATGATCTCAGTACAGATATGTAGTTCACTATAAAACCTGCAAAATTTATTTCATCCACCATCGATGGCTTAACGAGCATAACATTATCTGTTCCCAATCCCCACAACTCATATTCCGAAAGAATGCTGTAACTTTCCCGATTGTGAAGATTGAAGAGGTAATTCGATCTTATACAGGAGATTACCGGAATTTCCTCATCAATTGCTCGCATTATATTATCCTTCGAAGCGTTGTTCATGTGAACCAAAAAATCCGGTTCAAGAGAGATNGCCTTTTCAACATCTCCATCATCCCTCTCTCCCGCATGAATTCCAAAAAGTAAGTTATTTTTCCTCGCTAATTCTCTTACATCCTCAAGAAAAACGAAATCATGGTCTCTAACACTACTCATCCCAAATCCATTGACCGAATCCACCATTTTCTCCGCCTCCTCCAAGCTCGAGGGCCTTGCCATGCATACCACAATTTCACTCCCATCAGCCTTTCTAAGGGTATCCACACCTTTTAATCCGCCTTCCCTNAAGTCACAGAGAAACGCAGTTCCGGAGCTTCTTGCCAGCTCTATGCTCTCCGAAGTCGAAGTCACTATTTCATTTTCACTCGCACTACTCAAAACCCGGAACTTGTAGCCATTTGGTCCCACCATCTTCTCAAGAGGCATTTCAGGAGGATCTATNGCAACAGAATCCGAAAGGTGGACATGAGAATTGAAAAAAGCGGGCATTAGCACAAAATCAGGTGTGTCCAAATCCTTCTCCTCAAACAAGAGCGAGTCTGAATAAAATATACCTTTTTTGACTGTTACTTCACCCTCTATCTCTATTAGGTAGGTGGAGAGTTCCATAGAACAATGCTCCATAGAATACCTAACCATAGATGGTAAAAAAAATTTCTCAATAAATTCAGTGATTGGAATNGTGTGCGATGTCTAACCTCAACCAACTATCCACCTAAAACCACAACAATATCACCACTAAAGTTAAATACAAATTATTATAACATGCTTTCATGGCAAAACAAAAAAAGGCAAAAACCCCTCCTTTGATGTCCTCNGCGGGAATAATGAGATACTTCGAGGAGGAGAAAACACAGATCAAGATCAATCCAAAGAGTGTGTTCGCCTTTGGAATAATAATCGGTGCTTTGGTGTTCGTATTAAACTTGTACTACGGGTTATAACCTTTTATCAAATAAAAATTATTTAGAAACATGAATTNAAATCCCTCCAAGATAAAAATCGAGATCGTATTTGCTGGCAGATCGAATGTCGGCAAATCCACGCTATTTTCGGGACTTTTTGGTGTAGATGTTAGAAAAGGTAAAAAACCCGGAACAACAATAAAGCCAAATTTTTTCCAGTACCGAGATCTCCTGCTAACAGATCTACCGGGTTACGGATACATCCATGGCGTTAGCAAGGATTTCACAGAAAAGNTTAAGGACTTCATCGTCCATTACATAGAGAACAACCATAAGAGGATAATAGCAGCGGTACAGGTTGTAGACGGTAAATCATTCATAGAAATCGTAGAAAGGTGGGAAGAGAGAGACGAAATACCGATAGATATAGAAATGTTCGATTTCCTGAACGAGTTCGATTTTCCAGTTCTCTTAGCAGTCAACAAGATGGATAAGGTTGAAAAGAGAGACTACACCCTGAACTGCATCTCAAAAAAGCTCGGGATGATTCCTCCATGGACGAACTGGAGACACAAGATATACCCGATTTCAGCAAAGAAGGGTGAAATAGATAATATAAGAAGGGCTCTAAAGGATGTACTAAGGAAAAACAAAAGGGATGAGTTACTCAAAGTTTTCAGATAGCTAACCATCATCTGCCACAATTAAACAGTAAGACTCCTTATCATGAACCTTTCGAAAGACTTATTATTGTGAAAACACACTAAGTATTGATTGTTATGAGGCGCTTTAAGTGGAAACTTTTTAAAAAGAAGGGCACTTCTAAGCTGGCTAACAAAGACGAGAAGCTTTTGAAAAAGAATGTGGATGACCTAAAAAATGAAGCTCTTACAAGAGGTGGTGGTGAAAGTATAAAAACAATGGCTAAGGAACTTTTACCCGATGAGGAATGAGAACGGAGAAATGATAAAAAAAGGGAGATTGAAAATTTTATTTTTTGGTTTCCCATATAAAGAGAGAGAGATTGAAATTGAGAGGTTCGAGAAATACTCCGACATTCTGTCTTTTTTAGACATAAACCCTGAGACTGTTGTCATCTTAAAGGATGGAGTACCGATTCCTACGAATGATGAAGTGGAGGAGGGAGAGATAAAGGTGATCAGGGTTATTTCCGGAGGCTAAGTTTAGAAGGGAAAAACTAAGACGCTAAAAAAGAGAAAAAACAAAAACAAGCTAAATTTTTAAATTTTACCTGTTCCTGAAAACATCTGCGAAATCTACATTCAGCCTGTCACTAATCAGATCCGCGACCTCACCAAGAAGATTTAGCAGTTTTGTGTAAGAGTCAAGAAAATTTACGAGATTTTCCTGAGATTTTAACTTTGCTTGTATATCAGTAAGTTGAGTAAGCAGTTCTTGATCTACCTCACCAGATAACTGTTTGCTAATAAAATCCTGCTGTTTTTGCTGAAACTCCATTAAAAGTTCTTGAGTTTCCGTATCCGCCTTCAAAATTTCTTCCTTTTTAAGGAAATCCGTATATTCCTCCGTCTCCTGAATAGCATCTGAAAGTGCTAAGACCTTTTCCCTCAAACCTTCATTCAATTTTTTCACCACCTTAAATTTCTATTCCTTAAATCAAATGTATATTTTAAACTTTCCATGAGTTTTTCAATTTCATTTTTCCCGAAAAGATGCTAAATCTTTCCGAAGTGTCACTGAATAAACCCACGACTATCTTATACAACCCAAGCGACGATTCACGAATTCCTCCCCTGACTATCGTTAAACTTTAATAGCGAATGCATAATATAGCTCGTAGAGGGCTCGTGGTCTAGTGGTTATGACGTCGCCCTTACAAGGCGGAG
>MTMT01000062.1 GCA_002010195.1 Archaeoglobus sp. JdFR-32 | reverse complement strand
AATGAATCTGCTTTCAAAGGAGCGAAAACCATAGCACGATCCATTCTTGTAAAAACCGCTATTTTTGGCTGTGATGCAAACTGGGGCAGAATTATTTCCGCAATCGGCTATTCGGGGATTGAGGTAACCGACAACATATCCATATGGTTTGAAGCCCGCAAGGAGAGAGTTACGGTTTTAAAGAACGGAAAAAGAACTGGAAATGAGCCCTTGGCGTCAAAACTAATGAGGAAGAATGATGATTTTAAGATATTCGTGGATTTACACATGGGGAACGGAAAGGGGCATGCAATCGGGTGCGATCTCACATACGATTATGTCAAGTTAAACGCCGAATACACTACTTGAGAGGGATCTAAATGAAGATAGCGGTTATTGGTGCGGGATTAGCTGGTTTAACCTCTGCAAATATACTCTCTGAGTACGGAGAAGTCATTGTATTCGAAAAATTTCAACCGGGAGGGCTTGCATCCTCTTACATAACAGACAAGGGAGCGTACATCGAGAAGTTCTATCATCACTGTTTCAGAAATGATGATGTGCTGATTGAGATGATTAAAGATTTGTCTCTNGGCAATAAGCTCGTATGGAAGGTAGCTAAGGTCGCATATGCTCATGATGGTAGTATATTCCCTCTAAACACCCCATTTGAGATCTTGAACTATCCTTTTCTGTCCATCAGAGATAAAATCAAGCTTGCACTCTTCACATTGAAATCAAGGAAAAGAGACTACAGAATGTTTGATGATGTGGGTGTTGTTGAGGGAATTAAGAGAGAACTCGGTGACAGGATACTTGAGGAGTTTTTCACGCCTTTGCTGAGGAGTAAGTTCGGTGAGAACTACCAAGATGTGAGCTTTGCATGGCTTCTTGGAAGGGTTTCTGTGAGAAGCAATAGGAAGCTATCTGGCGAGGAGTTGGGATATATAAAGGGAGGTTTTCACCAGTTAATCGAAAAAATGGCTGATAACATAGATATAAGGGTGGGAGATTACGGGATAAGGAGAGGTCACAGATTCGAAGTTAACGGGGACGAGTTTGATGCGGTCATATTCACCGCACCAATTCCGGAACTCAATGATGATTTAAGAAGGGCAGCAAATATTCCTGAGATAAGATATCAAAGCTCAATTTGTGCTTTAATTGGGTCAGAAAGAAAGATTACAGAGAATATTTACTGGACGAATGTAAAGGAGAGTAGAACTTTCGGAGCGATAATTGAGCATACGAATTTCATGGATGTGAGAGATTACGGGGAGGAGATAATCTACTTAGCAAGTTACTCAACTCCAGAGGGAGAACTATTTAAAAAATCAGAGGATGAGTTAAAAAAGCTTTACTTAAGAGATTTAAAGGATTTTGGACTCGAAGAAAGAGACATAAACTGGATTAAAATCTTCAAGGCGAAGTATAGCGGTCCAATATTCGAAAGAGGGTATGCAANGAAGATTACGCACTACCGAACATCTCTAAAGAACTTTTATATAGCGGGAATGACATCTCCACCAAACTATCCGGAAAGAAGTATGAATGGAAGTATTAGATCTGGAATAGAGGTTGCTAAGGCTGTTAAGGAAGATTTTGAATTTGATTAATGTGTTTTTTCACTTATTAGACGATTTAGAATTTACTATCTTCCTATCAGCATCTAATTCTAACTCTAAATCCAATTCCGTTTTTATGCCAGCGGTATTTAACTTCTCGTTCGCACTGACTATGTCTTCTGATCGAGATATCAGACGGGCAAGAGGTGATCTCTCATAAACCGCTTTTGCATCAAGATAGAAAACGAGAGCATTAATGGCGGAGATGAATATTTTGTTTCCGTCCCATACCTCGTGAAAGCCAAACCTCCCCATTGCAGAAATTACTGGCACCTTTGAGGACTCTGTGAATGAGTTCAAGGCAACATCAATTACCTCCTCCGCAACATCTTTTGTTATGATGTTGCACCCAACAATAGCATTCATCTCAATGAACTCGCTCAGATATTTTTCCAGTTCCATTCTCGTTAGCTCTCCATCGCTTCCGAATCCGGTTATGGCTATTAAAGACCTTACAGGTAGGTTCTTCAGAACATAAAGCATTATTGAGTCTGCTAATGGGCTCACGAGTCTTTTCTCGTTTCCTCTTGCAAGTACATCTCCTCCCGCATCAACACCTACAACCAAGTCAACCTCTTCATTCGATACGAACTCACTGAGGTTTGACCTTAGCACCTCAGGTTTTGTGATATCAACTCCCACAACTTCTTTTCCCAAATATTCCGAGACGATCGAGACTATTGGTTGAGTTAATCCCTTTTCAGTCCTGATTCTGGTATCTGCATTGACATAGCAGAGGGTTTCAGAAATCTTTCTTGAATTTAATAATTCATNCACAGATCTTGGACCGGGTTTCGGATCTCTTCTGAATCGCTCCCATACCACTCCGCTGTATATGCATTTGATACCCAATGATTCAAAATACAGCCCAATCGGGAGTGTACTCACAATATCTCCCCCACCACCTATCCCGATTAGAAGAGATCTATCAACATCTCTCAGCAGTCTGATGAGATTCATGTCGGTGATTTTCTGACTGGATATAAAATTGTTTACGAATGCTTAGACGAAACCTATATGGGAGAATTNAAATTAGAAATCATTTTATGATTGGTTTTTAACAAAATCAATATGGCTCTGATTTACGAAATTAATAACAAGAAACCGAGAATCAGAGAAAATGTGTTCGTTGCCGAGACAGCTGTAATCATAGGAGATGTTGAAATCGGAGATTTTTCAAGTGTTTGGTACAACTCTGTAATAAGAGGTGACTTAGACAAAATCAAAATTGGGAGGAGGACAAACATTCAAGATAACACGGTGGTGCATGTTGATAAGGGTTTTCCCGTTGAAATAGGTGACCATGTTGTTATAGGGCACTCCGCGGTAATCCACGGATGCACAATAGAGAGCAATGTCATGGTTGGTCTGCGTGCATGCGTACTTAACGGAGCCCACATTTCCGAGAACACAATCGTAGGAGCTGGTGCAGTTGTTACGGGTAAGAAGTATCCGCCAAATTCTGTTTTAATGGGTGTACCAGCCAAGGTGGTAAGAGAGATAACCGAAGAAGAGTATGAAAGAGAGATAACGAACAGGTGGAAAGAGTATCTTGAGCTTGCACAAATTCATTCAACTATTAAAAAAATTTAAATAATAATTTATTTTAAATTTCCAGTCTTTATTTGTCTTTTTTTAACAAAAACGCACATAATTTTCAAGTTACAGTATTTTACAGTTAGGAAATCTAAAAATACTTGAAGATAATCAAAGAAATGATTCCTGTAACTCTTTGATTTTATGAACTTTATTCCAAAAATATAATGAATTTGCATAATTGTACCAAAATCTTTAAATAGTATAATGTCGGACAATAGTCATACATTGTCGGACAAGTGGGTGACGGTGGGGTGGCAGGTGGCACCCAAGCGGGAGACATCTGTCATCCTCAACTTCCTTTAGAGGGATGAAAGATGAGGAAGATATCAATTCGAATCACGGATCAGCACTATGAGATGCTTGAAGCTCTTGTAACGATAGGAGAGTATGCTTCAGTTAGTGAAGCAATTAGAGATGCTATAAGGAAACTGATACANGAGAAGGTAGAGGTTATCGAAAGAAGTCAGAGAATGAATTCTTTTGTTTAGGAGGTATTTGTATGAAGTCGTTTGTTAGTAAAGCCCAAAAATTTTATGAGGAGGAAAGAAGCAGGAGGATGAGTCAGAACTTCGATATAGAGGAGTTCGGACTTCCGAGAATTGTGGTCGTTGGATGTGGTGGAAGTGGAAACAACACAGTAAACAGGTTAAAGCAACTGGGTGTAGATGGTGTAACGACCATAGCAATAAACACGGACAAGCAACATCTTCTGAATATAAGAGCGGATAAGAAAGTACTGATCGGAAGAACTCTGACCAAAGGACTTGGAGCGGGAGGATATCCCGAAATCGGCAGAAAGGCTGCCGAACTTGCAAGGGGGACTCTCGAAGAATTGCTNTCTGGAGCAGATCTCGTGTTTGTCTGTGCAGGAATGGGTGGTGGAACTGGAACCGGAAGCGTGCCTGTTATTGCTGAAATTGCCAAGAAACAGGGAGCGATTGTTATAGGCATGGTTCAGACCCCGTTCAGGGTTGAAAGAGCAAGAATTTACAAAGCTGAAGAAGGTCTTGAAGAGCTGAGAAAGAATGCTGATACCGTTGTTGTGCTTGACAACAACAAACTACTTGACTATGTGCCGAATCTCCCAATAGAGCAAGCGTTCAGTGTTATGGACCAGCTAATAGCTGAAACCATAAAAGGAATCTCAGACACAATAACAAAACCCTCGCTCATGAACATCGATTTTGCAGATGTCAGAGCAATTATGGGACAGGGTGGAGTTGCGGTTATGCTTGTCGGAGAGGCGAAGTCTCAATCTAAGTCAAAGGATGTTGTTAAGGACTGCTTGAACCATCCGCTCTTGGAAGTGGACTATAGGGGTGCCAAGGGGGCATTGATACATATAAGCGGTGGGCCAGATTTGAGTATAAAAGAGGCTGAGGAGATAGTTGAGAACCTTACCTTTGAAATAGATAGCACAGCCAATGTAATCTGGGGAGCGAGAATATCCAACGAACTTGAAGGCAGTGTTAGGGTTATGGCTATCATGACCGGAGTCACCTCACCAAACATAATGAGTAAAGAAAGCTACAGAGAGCCAATACCAATAAAACCGGAGAGAAGAGAGGGTGCATTCGATGATAGGATATTCACCAAACCGAGCAAGAAACCCGTAAGAAGTCATACGAGGACATACTCCACAACCCCTTCAAGCATAAAAACCAAAGTTAGACCTCTCAAAGCATCGAAACTTAGTGTGAGAGGAATTGATTTTCTATAATCGAAAAATTTTTCCAATTTTTTAACAACTTTTTTCCATGATTGTTGAGTTATCTGTCGTCCCGTTGGGTGTTGGAGAGTCGTTGAGTGAGTATGTTACGAGAGCGGTAAAAGTTATAGAAGACTCCGATGTAGAATACAGAGTAACTCCAATGGGGACAATACTCAGGATTGACAACTTCATAGAGCTTGGAAAGCTTCTGGAAAAAATAAAGGAAGAGCTGAGAGACGATTGTCCAAGGTTGTACTTCGTAATAAAAGTTGATGAGAGATTCAAGGAATATGACATGGAGTACAAAGTTAGATCCGTTGAGGAGAAATTAAAGAAGTTGAGAGATTAGGGTAGCGTTAGAGTGTTAATGCATACTCACAATAACTATTTTCTGACAACAATCACTCTATCAGCNGATAAACCATCCCAAACCAGCTTATAACCTAGGAAATCAAGTAAGATGGNTATTCCTTCGATTTCGAGGATGTCTTCGATCTCCGCTTGCTCAACCTTCTTTTTTACCTTTTCTACAAATCTCTTTTCGAAAAGCCATCCGTTGTGGTACACATGGGTGTCCAACCTGCTGATAACCTCACTTAATGTGTCGGAGGACAGATCTATTCTTTCCCCGAGATTGACGATCTTTTTATTGGTTAAGTCAGATATAATGGAGTTTATATCTCGTTCTTCTTTGAAAAAGCTGTTTATGGACTTTAGTATCCTCAGATATGGTAATTTCTTTGAGAANGGTATGAAAATTACATCATCCAATTTTACATCCATCTCTTCCCTGCCAACCAAGATAAGAGGTACTTTTGAGTTCCTTATTTTCTCAATTTTGTTTCTTAGGTAATCTTCCGTCCAAAAGCCAGCTATCTCGATGTACACTTCTTTTTCACCTTTTCTCAGCCTGAAGTCGGGTATAAATGCAAAATCTCCAACTGAGATTACATCTGGCTCTCTTGAAATTTCCAAATCAGGTCTTGATGCCTTTAATCGGTTGTACAACTCTCTTTCCAGCTCGGAATCGAATTCCACCTCCCGCTTAACCTTCGGAAGGAGAATCCCATCATCGCTCGAGACCGAGAGTTGATAAATCCTGTTCGTGAAATCATCGAGAACTTCTGCGGAAATCATCCATTTATCAACAGAAACTATTAGGGGGATTANCTTGGCGAACGATGTGCCGTACCTTCTCGTACTCTTTAAAATAGATGCAGGACCGTATAATCTCACAGAACCGTTCTTCAACTCGTACATCAATCCGAGGAGTTTTACCATTCTGAAGATTTTCTGATGGTTTTCGCTTACACGGAAATCTACCTTTACAGCGTTGAAAAGAGTGGCTTGAAGTAATCCAAGATTATATCTTCTAACAACCTCCTCGTAGTCTATGTTTACATCTTTTATTGTTGATTCCTCATCAAGATCTGCAAAGATTGAGTTCTCTATCTCCTCACGGTCAACATTGAATTTCCTGCATGCAGAGTCGATTATCCTATTCCTCTCCTCAACCGAGGTTACGAAACCCCTTGAAAAAAGAAACCTCCTAACCTCCAACGGGTCTAAGGATGTGGATTTGTCCGTGATTATGCTCCTTTCAACTATCTTCGAGAATCCTCTTACCTTCTTGTAATTATCAGGATTTTCAAGTTTTTTCAACTCATTCTTTGCATATTTTAGTTTTCTACCTTTGCAAAGCTGATATATTCGAATAATTTTCTTAGATAAATCGTACAAATCTTCTCCAGCAAATTTTGGCTTGATTTTGCCTTTAATCTTAGTCGAATCTAAAAGCTCTTTTGGAAGCACGATAGATATTGGATTAACTGAAATATTAATTTAGTGGTTTTTATAATTATATATTCTAATTTAAGATTCACATATCAGACTAAATAGAATATCGAGATGTGNGTTCAATATGAGGCTAATTCTTTACACTTTTTTATTACTCTTTCTGCCAGATGCCNNTGCATTCATCCAGCAACTCAGCAGTCCAACAACCCAGCGACCCAAACTGAGATGCATCACCTGGCTAAACCCTTTCTCCTCCTTTTTGAGGTATGAATTTCCGAGGTTTCGGAGGATATCAGCTCATAAAGAATTGATTTTCTGCCGTGAGGCCTCAAAATCCTTCCCAACCTCTGTATGTACTCTCTCGAGCTACCGCTACCGCTCATTATGACTGCTATGTTGGCATCTGGAACATCTATGCCCTCATCCAAGACCTGACTGCTTACTATAGCNCTGTAAATTCCTTTTCTAAAGTTCTTCAGAATCTCTTTTCTTTCGCTCCTATCGGTCCTATATGTTATCGCGGGTATCAGGAAGGTTTTGGATATGCGATAAACGAGATCGTTGTACTTCGTGAAGATTATTATCTTGTCCTTTTTGTGTCTTTTAAGTATCTCCCTCAAGTATTTTATCTTGTTTTTTGAGTTATAGGCTATTTTTCTCGCGGATTCCCAAGATTTTAAGGCGGAATAAGCTTCGGAATCGAATCCTATTCTCATTACAACCTTCCTAAAATCATCGGGAGAAGACAACTTTATCCCTTTTCTCCTCACATAATCTTTGAATGCTTTCGAATTCTTTTCGTACTCTCTTAGCTCTTCATCGCTTAGTGGCAGGNATATCCTCCTTATTTTGTATTCGGAAATATGCCTTCCTGCAACATCCTGAGGCTTTAGCTCGAATACTTTTCCTCCAATTAATGATGGAATGTGCTTATGAAGTCCATCTTCCCTTTCCAGAGTTGCCGTTAATCCTAACCTGTACGGAGATGCACTTAACTCAGCAATCTGTCTGAAACTTTCTGCAGGGAGGTGATGGACCTCATCGAAAACGATCAACGGGAATTTATTGCCGATTTTCTCAACATTTATATATGCAGAGTCGTATGTGGTGACAGTTATTCCTTTCAACTCCTTTCTTCTGCCGGACATCTCCCCAATCTCACCGAAAATTGAAAGCCTTTCTTTCCACTGATCAAGTAAATCGAGAGTGGGAACAACGACAAGGGTAGGAACATTCAGGCTTCGTATTATCTCCATTGCAACAAATGTTTTTCCAGTACCGGTGGGAAGCACAACCNCCCCCCTCTTGTCAACCATCCAGCTCTGTACCGCAGATTCTTGGTAGTCTCTTAACTCGATCTCAGCCTCCAGAAAATGAATTGGAATTGGATCCAAAACCTCATCGTCGTAATCTATACCGGAAGTTTCGAGAAAATTTATTAAGTCTCGGTATTTGTATGCCAGCACCCTGAAGCATCTCTTTTTCTCATCATACATCCCAAAAGGAATGTGTGCATCTCCTTCTACCAAAATNGTCCCTTTATCGTACCTCAATCTCACATACATTCTATCAGCCCTTCACTTTCTACCTCACTCCACTGATTGCCCCTCATATACAACCTTACAACCTTACCCCCACAGCCTCATAACTCTCAACCTCTTAACCTCTCAATCTCACAGCTTCACGACCTTTCCGGGATTAAGGATGTTGTACGGATCGAAAACCTCCTTTATTCTGAGCATTAGGGAGTACTCTTCCTCTGAAAGGAATTTCTTCAGGTCTTCTCTCTTCACTATTCCTACTCCGTGTTCGCCCGTTATTGTTCCACCCAGTTCTTTTGCGATTTTGAAGAACTCAGTTTTCAGCTTCTCGTATTCCTCCTTTGCATGCTCATCATCTCTCTTTCTTAGGGGATGCTGATGGATGTTTCCATCTCCTGCATGCCCGTAATTTATAATTTTGAAGCCTAATTCTTCTGCTGCCTCGTTGCACCTCTCAAGATACTCTGCAATTTTTGCAGGTGGAACTGATACATCGAGAATCTCGTAAACATCATTCTTCAAGCCCTCGTAAATTAAGCTCCTGATCAGTAAAAGGTCTCTTTGCTCTTTTATCCCGGTGGCTATGAACATCTCCACTGCAGACATCTCCCTACATATTTCTTCGATTTTCTCGCAGATTGATAGTATGTCGTCATAACTCTTCCCCTCTACGATTAGCATAAGGTTTGCTTCACCTTTTGGAGGCCACTTCTTTCCACTAACTTCCTCTCCAATTTCTAGAGCCGGTCTCTCGATGTATTCAAGAGCCAAAGGCATGATTCCGGATCTTAAGATTTGCACAACACACTTTATAGCCATATTTGCATCTTCAAACGGTATCGTTATGGTTGCGGTCTTCTTCAAAGGAGGTAGGAGCTTTATCGTTGCCTCGGTTATGATGGCGAGGGTTCCCTCGCTCCCAATGAGGAGGTGCATCAGATTGTAACCCGCATTGTTCTTTATCGTTTTTCCACCTAATCGGATTATCTTCCCGTTGGGTAGAACTGCGGTTACGCCGAGAACATAGTTCCTCATAACTCCGTACTTCATCGCTCTAACTCCACCAGCGTTTGTGGAGATCATCCCTCCAATTGTAGCACTCTCACTTCCCGGGTGGGGCGGGAAGCTAAGTCCATGAGATTCAGAGTATTTTATGAGTTCCTCCAAGGTCACACCAGCACCACAAACAGCGCAGAAATTATNCGCATCTATTTCAATTCTCCTCAGCTTTTCAGTGGAGATAATAATCCCTCTTTTCGTAGGGATTGCTCCACCGCACAACCCAGTTCCACCACCTCTCACAAAAACGGGAATCCTCTTTGAACTGGCTATTTTCAAAATTTTTGAAACCTCTTCGGTAGTTTGGGGTTTTAGAACTATCGATTCCTTGGCGGAAACCCTCACAAACTCCGGTGTTTCGTCATAGAGGTATTTCGAATCACAGTACACTTGAAATCCTTCTTTTTCAAAGATTCTGGATAAATCTTCGAGACCCATAGGATCACTCGTTGATTTCCGTTTTCTTTTTCTTTACAACTTTTATCTCCTTTATTCTTGTGTGAGGGTAATTCCCTGTCTCATCTTTTTCCAAGGATTTTACCATATCCCATATCGTCAGCAACGCATGGGATACCCCAACCAAGGCTTCCATCTCCACCCCGGTTCTAGAAGTAGTTTTTACACTGCAAATTGCCTTAACTCCGAAGTCGAGCAGTTCGAAGTCAACCTCTACATGGGTTACAGGTATGGGATGGCACATGGGGATCAACTCCGAAGTTTTTTTAACAGCCATCATAGCTGAAACGATTGCGGTAGCAAGAACATTTCCCTTAGCTACTTTATTTTCTGAGATTGCCTTTAAAGTCTCTTTTTGCAACTCAATAATCCCCTCAGCAACAGCGTATCTGTAAGAGACATCTTTTTCGGTGATATCAACCATTTTAACTTTTCCAGAGGAATCAATATGAGTAAAACCCATGAAAAAGTTTTGTTTTCGAAAATATTAAAGTTTTTGTAGGTTGATAGTTGTTGCTCGAAACGGCTTTTAATCGTGTTTAGTCCTCTACACGACCCCTTCTACCAAAACCCATTAATAACCCATTAATTACCCCACCCAAATACTTCTTTCGCTTTTTTCCTGTATTCTTCCACCTGTTCTTTGCTTATATCAGCCAGCAAAATCTTTTTAAGAGTTGTTCCCTCATCAACAGCTTTTTTTATCTCCTCTACCATTATCCTTGCTGATTCTGCTTTTGAAAATCCTCCAACTCCAGTTCCCAAAGCTGGAAACGCTATGGACTCTACTCCCAACTCACTCGCTTTTTTCAAGGCTGCAGACATTGCTAAACGAATCTTGTTCTCATCTGTTTTAAAATCAAGCTCCATTGTTGGGGAGTGTATGACATATTTTGCTTTTAACTTCCCAGCGGTAGTCTCCACAGCTGTTCCTATTTTGATGGGTCCCTTAGCAACCGCTTCATCTTCTATTTCTTGTCCACCAGCCCTCTTTATAGCACCCGCAACTCCACCTCCCATGTACAATCTTGTGTTCGCCGCATTGACTATGGCATCCACCTCAAGCTTGGTGATGTCCCCGTGGTAAAACTCAATTCTAACGCTCTTATACTCCACAAAGTCTTCATTCATAGGATTAACTCTCTCTTAACTATGAAATATTTTACGGTTTTCAAAAA
The DNA here is from genome assembly GCA_002010195.1 of Archaeoglobus sp. JdFR-32. Lineage (GTDB taxonomy): Archaea > Halobacteriota > Archaeoglobi > Archaeoglobales > Archaeoglobaceae > Archaeoglobus_A. The sequence continues at coordinate 27 of MTMT01000062.1, read as the reverse complement.
GATTATATATATGTGGATTTTAAAAAA